>JBLIOC010000007.1:0-36566 GCA_047639355.1 Minisyncoccia bacterium
AGAGACTTGAACGGCGGAGACATGTTCTTCTCCCCTTTCCTAGGGAGAAAACAGTCGAGCCGTGTCCCGCGGCACTTATGAACGTAAGTGAATTTGTGACCGTCAGGACAAGTCTTTCATGGTGCACAATTCACCGAACAAATAAAAGAGCGCCTTAACTGGTGCTCTTTTCGTTCAGGTTTCTGGTGGCTGTAGGTAAAAACTGATTTGTGACTTTACAGTACAATATTTTTAACATATTGTTCTAACCAGTTTAAATTGTTCCGGAGGACGGTAATGAATATCAGATATCCAAGTTCGCACAATCGACAAATTCCAATCGTTGATAATCAAAATCTGACTTTAGAAATCAAGTACATCAATAATAGAGTTGGTTACGTAGGTCTATTCGACTTCGAACCATGCGCCAATCTTGATGACACCGAAATCATACTAAAGTGGACATGTTTTAGTAAAAAACTTCAACTCACCAAAGAGCTCAAGCGAGCGGTTATCAACTTTTTGCATGAGCATCATGGAAAACATAACTGGTTTTTTGACTGTTATTCATTCGCTAATTTGGTTAAAGATGTACCCTTTCACGAGGCAGGACACTCGCTAAAGTTTTGGGACACTTTTCGGTTAAGCGGACGATTACCAGTTGGTTCGGTAGTATTCCTCAATAGTGACAGGAACCACTTTAGACATGCGGCAATATATATCGGACTAGGAATATATATTTCTGTTTGGGGTTCTCGTGGGGACCTAGAAATTTCCACACTCAGTAATATGAAACGTAAATGGGAGGCAACCAAAGCTGTTCTTGCTAAACCTAAATAACACTTACGGATAAGAATTTCCGTAGGTGTTTTCTTTTTATAGTTCTAAGAAAAAAGTTCTAACGTCGTCCCACATGGTGCACTAATACAAAATGAGCACACC
Source organism: Minisyncoccia bacterium (assembly GCA_047639355.1). GTDB lineage: Bacteria > Patescibacteriota > Minisyncoccia > Phycocordibacterales > UBA918 > OLB19. The sequence continues at coordinate 922 of JBLIOC010000007.1, forward strand.
TCCGGGTGTGCTTTTTTTGTTAGTGCGCGATGAGGAAGCAAACTGCTTTGCTTCCGTAGAGACTTGAAAAGAGCGAATGTATCGCACGGAGCGAAGCGAGTACGATTTGAGCGCCAGGGTTGCGTAGCTTAGTATCTTTTGGAGCTTGCGAACACAAGTACTTAGCGAAGGTGACCAAGTCTCTCATCGCGCACAAGTTGGTCTATCCCCTCTTTAGGGAATTTATTGTTGGTACTGTAATCAAAAAACTTACTGCTTTGGAATTTGCAATCCTAAAAAATACTCTGTATGCTAAACATGTCTGAAAACACTGGATCCGGAAGGTGGCCTACGAGGACCCGAAGCCTCAAAGTGGACAGTAAGCCCTTACATTTTTGTAGCTCAGAGTATGTGGGAGACATCGACATCAAGCTTCTGGGCTTGACTGAGTCAACCCTGAGACACCACTCAGCAAACAATGGCGTTTACTTCATCAGACCCCCCCACGAACTTAGGTTCGTGGGTTCTTTTATACTCAAGAAAAGTTCTAACGTCGTCCAAAATTCAAGCAGATTACTCTTACTTATATGTCATTTGCTTTATATTTGCCCGAATTACCTTTACAAACCAACATTTTTATTATATTGTTCGAATCGAAATATCGAGGCCTGTATTGACCAATAAGTTCCAGCCACTTTGGCACAACAACTGAATATTGAGGAGAAAACCTATGAGTCATGTAATCGCAATCAGCGGCGAGCCATCCTATAAGGAAGTGAATGGTGAGCATAAATTAGTTGTGCCGTTTGTCGGCGCAGACAGAGGGGGCGAGTCCGCCCAAATGGGTATAGGCCTTCTCTTCCCTGATGAGGGAAACACTACGATCATGTACCTTGCCATATCTAATGAACTAACCAGATTATGGCGTGGCATGAAACTGCTTGAGCAAGTTACACGGATCAAAACCAGCACCTTGTGTGACTGCTGGACTATCGCAACAAGCGGTGTGTCCGACAGCGACAAGCTTCACCTGGAAGAAACGGCATACCAGTTCGGTGGCATGGAAACATTCGAAAAAGCTCATACGAAAGTCCTTACTTCTGTCCCAATTGCAGAAGACGTTAAAACCATGGTCAATGCTCTGCGTGAAATGGATGTCGGGGTGGCAACTGGGATATTACCACTGAAATTGAAGCTGGCCGTAATTAAATGCACGATTCAGCGCCTGACGAAAAGAGTTTGCAAGCTCTTCAGTTGAACTGACGCCTTGTCGCACCATGAAAAGCACCTCGCTTTCAGTGGCGGCGAGGTGTTTTCTTTTTATCTAACTGCTTGAAATTTCCAAACTTCTAGTTAAAATGACTTACGAATTGAACCTTGGGAGAATAGTAACGAACAACCGACTTGCAATGACAATGGCTTTAAACCCTGAGTTTGCCAAAGCACTAGAGCGTGGTGAGTCTTGGGCGGTTGAATGCGCCGATACTTCACGTGGGATTGGCGGACATTCTTCACGAAAACATCCAGAGCGTTCCCACAAAGAAGATGGGAAGCCTCACAACTGGTTGTGGTAAATTTTTCTTCTCTGAGACGGTCTTTGATCAATTGAAAATCTTTAATTCTACCCTGTCTTGAAGTTGAAACTGAACTAACTGAAATGAAAAAAGGTCTCGTTAGATCTTGCAGCACACCTGTACTAAGTACTGCAGCAAGTCCAGGATTAGCGAAACCAAATTTGTTTATCACAGATTTGCCAAAAAAATTGATACTCAGAGTCTCTGGAAATAGTTTTACAGGACGAAAGTCTTTTCCGAGCAAAACATTACCGTCATTTTGTTTATAAGTAATAGTTTTTGTGACAAATGTTAGCTTTGGGTCGTTAACTTTTAGGCCACTACTATTGTCCACCAATAACCCTCACCAACGAACCCTAATACGCTGAGCCACACCACACATCGCCGAATTCAATATCTCTAAGTTTCACTACATATAATTATATCAGTCTTATTTTTAATCAAAACAGTTCGAACGTCGTCCCTCATCGTGCGCAATAGAATCTATCACCTTGACTGGTGCTTTTTTTATTCATGGTTTTGGTATAGTAACTAAATGATTTTTAATAGAGCGACTTTGTATAAAATTGGCTACCCTATCATGAAACTCTATTGGTTCTTTAGGAGACCGACAAGAGAGGGTGTTCGTTGCATTGTCACTCACCAAAATAAAATACTTCTTATTCGACACACCTACGGAAGCAACTTACTAACCACTGTTGGAGGAGGCGTAGAAAAGAACGAGAGTTTGGAACAAACTGTCATCAGAGAAACCAAAGAAGAAGTTGGTCTCTCACTTAAAGACATCAGACAAATTGATTCCGTGCCATATACAAAAGAATTTAAGAAAGACACTATTCATGTATTCGTTGCAGAAGCTGTAAACGACAGAATAGTAATCGACCCAAATGAGATACAGGAAGCGGGGTGGCACGAAAAAGAAAACCTGCCCGAGGATACCTCCCTCCTATTCAAGAAATTCTACAATCTTGCCTTTTCTGTTTCTAGAAAAAAGTTCTAACGTCGTTCCACATCACGCACTAGTCTTTACATATTACAAATTTGTAGTATTGTTTTTCTCAGAAATAAACTCAGTTCCGGGAGGAAAAAATGATTGAAGAATTTCTAAAGACAAAGCGTATTATTTTCTTAAGCTGAGACATAACGCCCGAAATAATCGACTCTACTAGTAGCCAAATGATTGCATTTCAGTGTGATTCTGAAGAGCCTATCAATTTAGTTATTGATAGCGGTGGAGGCAATACATTTGCAGCTTTAAAGCTATGCGATTTGATTGAGCATTTTATTACTGCCCCTGTCTATGCATTTGTAATTGGCGAATGCCCATCTGCGGCAACATTCATTCTGCTACACTGTGATAAGCGCAGTTGTACTCAGCATTCAACTTTTCTCGTCCACTCAAGTACGATGATGGGTATCCAAATAAAGTTAGACAAAACATCCACTGCACTTCTTGAAGTGTAACTTGAAGATAGTCGCACTACTCAAGAAACTGTCACAAACATGTACATGAGTAAACTTGGTCTCGATAGAGAAGAAGTGGAGAAAATTATTGCTCGTGGCGATCAGGCATTCAACAATGAACTTTCTGCTAAAGAAGCAAAAGACATCGGATTGATTCAAGAAATAATTCAAGATAAACTACCACTCTTGTCTCATCAATAATTGGTCAATAAACACAGAGCACCCTGCCAGGTGCTCTTTACTTTTACCTACTTTTCCACCAAAACCGTTCTAACGTCGTCCCACATGGTGCACTAATACAAAAATCAGCCCACACTTTTGTGTGGGCTGATTTTTATTAGTGCGCGATGAGGAAGCAAACTGCTTTGCTTTCGTAGAGACTTGAACGGCGGAGACACGTCTTTCTCCCCTTTCCTAGGGAGAAATATAATCCTTGTAGTATTAACGGCACAGCGATGTTCTAAATGGTAACAAAAAGATGTAATCATCAGCAGTGCCACGTAGACCATCCTCTCCAACTGAACTCAGCGAATCCCTTCGACAAGGATCTGTAGAAAATTCCATTTCATTTTCATCCAGTAGGTATGGCGAACCCCACGGGTCACGATATAAATCACTGCTATCTTGTAACAGATCTGATGCCAGGGTGATTCTATCAATCGTTTCACGCCATCTGTCACGACACGGACTATTTTCATCCAATGAACGAAGGTTAATAGCTCCTAGATCCCAACATACACAAACTGAACATCCGCTTCCAGTAATGTTCTTAATTGGTGATGAGGGTTGATCTGTGGCATAAAAGGCACTGTGTATCAAACGAATATCACTTTTAACAGCGGTATAGAGTGCAGTATTTCGAGCATCGGACAGGGAACCGAGAGCTACGCTTGCCAAAAGACCAATAATCGAAATCACCACCAGCAATTCTATCAAGGTAAATCCTTGCGGTTCTAATTTCATAGTTCCAACTCTGGGTGAGCAGCTTTAATTTCTTCGTAATTACCATAATCAGTAGCTGTAGATCCACCAGCGCTTAGATACAGAAATGTCAATGCGGTCGTAATACACAACATGCCGATTTTGATTTTTAGTATTGTTTGGTCATTTGGGTTATACCCAAACCAACTGAGTACAACTTTTATTTTAAAAAAATCGGTATTTGTTATTCGTTTTTGTTTCATAATATAAACAACTCTTCGATTAAATTTATTATTACATACAACTCAGTACATTTACCTCTTTATAAGATTTGCAACCATCCCAAAAAGCTGACTGGGCATTACCCGACAACCTCTCATAATTCTCAAGCATTCTTCTATCAATTGCTCCTGGTGAATGAGGTCTCTGTTTGTCTTCGCCTACTTTTGGTAACGCACGCGTAGCGTCTACCTTAAGCGCTGATACTGTACGTCTGTCTGTCTTATCTTCTTCTACAGAGGAAAATAATTTCTTCGTATAAAACTACACGTACACAGCTCTGTCTATGTGCTTATATTGCCTTTGTATTTTTTAAAAAGCATCGAACACCGGACTCTTACCTGAACCGTTGGGACCAACTAATGCAATAATTCTTGCTGGTGCATCACCCAGTTCTACAGTAAGATCGTCAAAATGTTTGAAGTCTTTTAATTTTACTTCTTTAATTAACACTAGGTTCATTCTACACTAGAAGCGTGGTGTAAAGTTAATTTACGTTCTAGGACTTGTTTCTACCGTACTCAACAATACTTTCCCTAAAGTCAGGCAAGAGTAGTATTTGTGGGTATTTGGAGTAATAGTCCACACTAGAAAGACATTGTGCACTAATACAAAAATCAGCCCACACTTTTGTGTGGGCTGATTTTTATTAGTGCGCGATGAGGAAGCAAACTGCTTTGCTTCCGTAGAGACTTGAAAAGAGCGAATGTATCGCACGGAGCGAAGCGGGTACGATTTGAGCGCCGGGGTTGCGTAGCTTAGTATCTTTTGGAGCTTGCGAACACAAGTACTTAGCGAAGGTGACCAAGTCTCTCATCGCGCACCAATAGAATGAGCCTGTCTGTAAAGCTCATTTTTGTATACGTAATTAAAAACTTGCTATTTATAACTTGGAGTAGGTTAGAAGAAATTGTTCTTGGAGAATAGCTCATGATTACCTTGATAGAAATCGGTGGAGTACGTATTTTCGGTAAGGATTATGACAAATGGAAGCAGAAAAAAATCGTCTACTTGTTGACATCGAGGCAATATTCGATTCCGATGTTTTTAGTCCAGATGTAAGTCTGTTCAGCAAAAAACACTTCGAGCTTCCCTGTCACAGGGGTGAAACAGATTACCAGATTCACCTCTTGGAATCAGAAGGTTTTTTTAATGACTTACTTCCCTACCAAAACCGTTCTAACCTCGTCCCACTTTGTGCACACCAAATTTAAACCGCCTGATAAGGCGGTTTAAATATTCAAGCCTTTGATATAAAAAGCAAAAGCCACCAGAGTAAAGTGGTTTTACTTGGCGGCTACTGTTCAGACGTACCATCATCAAAATTTGGATATTTTGGGTCCAGCGGATCAATACCCTTTCTAGTGGCTTCGTTTTGAAGTCGGACGAGCTCAAGACTATCTTCGGCTAAAGGTAAGTTAACATCTAATTCACGTAATTGTGCTTTATGATACCGAATCACTGCTTTTTTGTACCGTCCATAATATGAATTATATAACAGAACTATGCTCAATCCGAATAGTGAAAAACGTTTAGGGTCAGGCATCCAATTAAAAAAGAATGCCCACGGGAAAATTTTGGAGAACACATGTCACCTCCTATTGTTTATGGCTGACTACTTAGTTGTATCAGATTTAGAGATACATGCAATTTTCTTCTATTTTTTCCTTGAAAAAAGTCCTAACGTCGTCCCACATGGTGCACTACCGAATCTTAGTCCTCAACTTTTAGTCCAAATACTGAAGCCAAGTAAATTGCTTGTGCAGTATCTACAGTTACATCCTGGAGTGATTCTTGGCCCAAGCAAATACCTTCTATCTGAGAACCTTTTAAACTAACTTCTTTTAGTTTTGATTGTGAAAACTGAGACTCTCTTAAATCACAGTTTATGAAATCAACTTTTTTCAAATCCGCACCCAGAAAATCTGCTTCATGAAGAATACACGACTCAAAAACACAATTTTTGAATGACCCATACCTAAAGTTAACCATATTCAATTTACAAGATTTAAAATAACAATCTCTGAAAGGCGTACCTGAGACTTGCAAACCTTGCATCCAACTACTTTGAAATTCAGATCTTTCAAAAAGGAAATCGTTTAACTCAACACCAGCAAAACTGCACTTAGTAAAAATACAATCAACTACCTTCCCTTCTAAAATTTCAGCCTGATTTAAAGTCACTTCTTCAAACAGACACCTGCCGGCCAGAAATTCATTTATTTTATTCTCTGAAATATCTCTTTTTTTAATACTTTGTTGCTCGATATCGACTATTTCAAGATTTGTTATTTCTCCTTCTTCGAGCTTGTTTATATTTATGACTGGTCTTTTCATGTCTTTATACTACATTACCCTGCAAACCCGTTACCACATGGTGCACCAAAAAATTAAACAACCTATTGGCAGTTTAATCGTCCAAGCCCTCAATGTATCTGATTGGAGAATTGATTGTTTAAAACTTTACTCTACAAGACATTTAATACATTGTTCGAATTAAAAATATAAGCGCCAGGGTTGACGCTTATTTATTTCTACTTTGTTTCACAGACAATTTAAACCTCTCTAAAGTACACACTCTCATCACCCCCCTCTTGATAACCCATCTTTTCCCAAAAACCTCGAGCGGTGGCAAGTACATTACTTGCAATCACGTCAAGACTGTTCTCGTCGGCATAGTTATGAATAACTGATAATATTTCACTATCCATACCAGGATTGTCGTGAGCATCTATACTACGGATTTCAAAAAAATCATCGTCTACAGTAAACGTTAACGTGAACTGCTCGCCATCTATTTCGTATGTTCCGTCAATATATTCAATCGGAACTTCCTCTTTAATACTTCCTGATAAGGACTGAATAAGAATATTCAGGCTACCATCCATAATCTCCCCCCGGTTTTCTGATGTTTTATATGATTCCATTTAGTCATGAATATATCATACGAACTCGGTTTTTTCTAAGAAAGGTTTGGTTGGATTTAATAAGTTTAATAAAGATCGGCGGGTAGCTGTTTTCTATAACGGAAATATCTGCTATGGTTACCGATGCCCCTATAGTTTAATGGATAGAACAGGAGACTTCTAAGCTCTTGGTGCGGGTTCGATTCCTGCTAGGGGCACCAAGATAGAGAACCGAATATCTAAATCAAAATCACCCTTAATATTGAAGGCGGTTTTGTGGTTCCAAGTTTTAAAATTTAATACGCCATTTTCTTATGTAAAAAACTGACTGTTGGAACCAAAAAAAAACCACCCTCCTGCCAAAGAGAGAGAGCGGTCTAGCCGGCAGTTGGGTGGTCAAAGACGTACTAACCCGGTCTTTTCGCCCTCGTCCTTCATCTCTTCAGGGACAATTTTGAAACCAGGGGTTAGAATGCCGTCGTTGTAGAGACCGAGCTCACCATCGCCAGTCAGAAGTTCCTGAAGGGCTGTCGAACTCTCTTCGTCTATCGTGAAAGATACCTTACCTGGGTAACCCCCACCATCAGGGTTATCAAAGATGATTTTCCCGTCTTCAAACTCGATGGTACCCGTACCATCGACGAGTTGTTTTGGCATGGAAGCACAGTATCGTTCTGCTTCCGTTTGTGGCTGAGCGACTAGGCTCACCCCGATAACTTCGCCATCTTTTTTGATGAGCGAACAATCTGCTTCAATGTAAGCCATGATTCCTCCGAATGGTTGGTGGCTGTGGGAACAGATGGACGGATGTCCAAAAGCTATCGGAAATATATAACAAATATTGCAAGCTGTCTAGTGGTTTTGAGTCAAAATGACATCACGCAAATCCAACCAACCTCTTAATTCCTCAACAGTCTTGTTCCAACTAAATGATTCGAGGGGCACCTAAGTGAAACAAAATTTACAAAGGGCCACCCTTTGTAAAGCAACTTCACTAAAAGATATTTCCTTGGAACCAGATTGTTGAGGGGCACTAGTTTGACAACGCTGGTAAGACTTCTGTTTGAACCTCCCCCCGAAGAGGTCTACTTTCAGGAGATAAATTTACTTCGGGGCTTGTAGTCGATATTGTTTCAATCGTGATATCCGGTTCTGGAGAGACTATGTTTTCTTGATCTATTGTCAGATCATCAGTCTCATCGATATCAGAGTAATCAATTTCAATAGGAGTACTCTCTGGGACTTCTTCCACTTTGTCACTAAGCAAAGAATCAAAGTTTACTTGATTTAGCGAAAATTTTTCTAAGGCCGCCTTTACTAACGATTCTCTGTAGACCACCACAGGCTCGTTAAGTGAAATTCCATCTTTTGTTGAACCTTCTTGATAAGTAAAATACATCTGAGTACTCCAAACTGTACAAGCAATTACAATCGCAATGGTTAAAATCAAACCCCAAAACCATTCCCTCGCTGGATAAGTATACTTCTTCTCTCGTAGACCCGGCTGTGGATGGAGAATTTTTTTTGCGAGCTTTGTAAATTCTTGTTTATTTATCATAGGCTAATACTCGTACTTGTAGAGTAAGATTAACTGACCATTCTGTACTAGATTTTGCTCCCATCTCAACCTCTGTTACTCGTAATACGTATGGCAGTGACTCAAGAACTTGAATAAACCTTTGCACTCGTTCACGGGAGCCCGAGAATGAGAATGAGACCTGGACCCATTCACTATTGTCCGACTCATCAGTAATTACGTTTAGCTTATCTGTTTTGAGAGACACTCCAACCTCCGGAGCCAAAGTTTCCACTCGATTAAGAAAATCTATACTGTCACTCTCTTTAAATAAATAATGGCTCCTGAGTTCTTCCCGGTCGGCGGTTGACTCTTCTTCTATACGTACTAATTGATAGTACGAGGCATCTCGAGCTCGCTCTTTCTCTAACACCTCAATTTGAGAATTAAGATGATCCCCTTGAGCTATAACTTGGTAAACCATAATTCCAAAAACACCTACTGCACTACTGATTAGAAGCAGCGCCATCACACCATTTCTGATAGTGGATTTACTCATACGCTGTCCTTATTAACCAATACTACAGTAATAGTAAACTTGATATCACTGTCACTAGCTAGATTAGAAATGGGTAAGTCAGCAGACACTATCTTCTCTTCTGCCAACAAACGGTCTCGGAAAGAAGCGAGGGTTCTTCGGTCTCTAGCAATACCAACCAGTATTACCGGGTCAATTTCCTCATTAGTACGGTTGAGTTGAATTTTTGACACCTTAATACCCTCACCCTGCAAACCTTCAATCAGCTTAATATAATGTGAAAAAAATTGTACTTCTGACTCGTTAATTATTGTCCTTGCTTGCTGACTGGCTTGAACTAGGGATTCTGAAACGTTCTCATAACTCGCAATTTTCTCTGAAGCCTCAGCAGCAGACTCTTCATAGACTGCTACTTGATAGCCAATCAAAACATAAGTTGGGAACAGAATCCCCGCACCTATAAATAAAGCAGTCGCCCATAAGGTAAGCCAGACCGTTACTACTCTAAACCAGTATTCAATCAATATTCTTCTCTTTGCTTTTTGAGGGATGAGGTTAATCATAATATTACAAAGAATTTTTTAGCGCGAGGCCAATTGCAATCGCATAACCTAACGAATGCCTTATATCAATTACTGGAACTGTGTCATCAAGAGAGAGTGTATTCTCCCAGACATTACCTCTTATACACGGTACCCCTAAAGACTCAGTTAGGTAAGCGGGTAGACCCTTAAGATTAGAGCTCCCACCGCCAATGATTACCGAAGAAATTCTCCGCACATCACTGTTTCCGTTTCTAAGATGCCAATACTGCATTCTTACCGCTAACTCGTCCTTAATGACTGAAATGGTACTAATTAAAGTATCATACACTTGCGAAGAATCGACCTTACGAATTAAACCTTCATTATTTTTTAAATTGGTAACGTCGGATTCTGTAACTTCACCTCCTAATACTTTACGTAAAGCTAACGATAACTGGTCGCCTCCAATATCTATGGTCGAAGTATAGAGCAGAGTGTTATTGTATACGATTCCAATTCCAGTCCGAGTTTTTCCGAAATCTACTAACATTACTGCTCCTTTGATATCTTTTGGTATAACAGAGCGAGCCATAGCTTGTGATTCCACCTCAAACGACAGTGGTCTAAGTCCCGCTTCAATACAGGCATCATAATATTTATGAACAGTCTCCTTAGCATACGCAGCAACCGCTACTTGCGCCACACGTTCGCTGTCTCCGCCAGGCATAATTGTATAGTCAAAAAGAACATCTTTGGAAGGAATTGGGACATTTTCTTCCAAACGAAATTCCAATAAGCCGCGCACTTCCTTGAGAGGAACATTACGCTTAATCTCTGTCTCAAACAAATATGCCTTTTCCTCTGGGAGAGAAACCCGAACAAACTCCGCTTCAGTTTTTGATTTAAATTCTTTTAGTACGGACACTAGCTGGCTTGGTACATTGACCTGACCGCGCTGTACAGCTCCATTCGGAATCGATGCCTCACCCCACTGTTCTAGCTTTCGTATTTTTCCGGGCCGAGAAATTGGCTCAAATGAAACATATTTCATTGAGGCATCAGAAATATCAACACCTATACTTGGCATCATTAAATACTTTGGTGGTGGAAAAATTCGTGAAAGAACTGACAACATAGTATGTACTTAGTATACGCTGTTGTGACGTTCGTTTCGAGACAGCAACTCACACATTAAGCCAAATATATAATACCGCCAAAACGAGCACCAAAATTGAAGTTATTCCAATATATTTTTTTGCATACGAAATCGCAAGTGGTCCAAAACGATAAGTGCTATACCCAACGATTGTGTAGCGGAGCCCCCTACCAAGTATGGAGGCTGCTATGAATGAAACTAACCCACCTTTTAAAGCAGCCACTACCCATGCCACTATGGTGTAAGGAACAGGAGTAACAGCTCCAACCATAGTTAGAGCGAAGGCGCTTGATCCATTAGTATCAAGCATAGTCTGAAACTCACTGACCATTTCCGGCGTCATCCATTGTAATAATGTTTCGAAAAATAACACTGCGGTAAAATACGCAAATAATCCACCCAATACCGAGGCCGCAGTAGCCACTACAACTAGCCTCGCTGTGTTTGCTCGATTTACTAGAATTGAAGCTACCAAAAGAGGATCCGTCAAAAATGGTAAAGGTAGAGATGATTCAACAAATGAAATGGCCGCCAGAATGGTTATTCCTGAACGTGATTGGATAATTTGCCGGGCTTTACTGACGGATTTTGCCTGCAGAACATCCTCTACTTTAGTTTCTAGGTCTTTATCTATAAGCATGAAAACTACTTTATTAAGGTTCCTGGGGGCAACTTTTCACTTGGGTTCAATAAGGCAAATACTTCATCAGTACTAGCGGCCAAAATCATTCCTTGACTCTCGAGTCCTCGAATAACCCTTGGTTCAAGATTTACTAAAAAAGGACATTGCCTCCCTACCAATAGTTCTGTGTCTGAAAAATATTCTCGAATTCCAGATATAATCTGGCGTGACTTTTCTTCACCTACATCGACTGTCAATTTCAACAGACGGTCGGCCTTTGGGACCACCTCTACCGCAGTAATAGTTCCAATTCGAATTTCGAGTTTGGCAAAATCATCGTAGTTAATATTCATAAAATTATTTTGGCTAGTTTTTTGTAATAAAGCTATCAAGAATCAAAGCGGCGGCGGCGGCGTCAGTTTGTTCGGTTCGTCCTTGAGTATGCATCGCCTGTTGTGTTGTGTATTGTTCAGGTTCTAGGTGAACAGGAATTCCAATAGCTAGCGTTAGGTCAGTAATAAATTCTTCAACTGCTGAATGAATCGGATTTGATTTACCTTTATTATCAAGAGAATGTCCAATGACAATTTCTTCAATCCCGCGCGCACTTACCAGTTCTTCTACATATTTCAAAAACTTCTCATTATTTGGAACAACTTCGTGCGGAAAAGCCATTTTTCCAGCATCATCGGTCATAGCAATCCCTATTTTTTTGGAACCAAAGTCAATCCCCATTCGTTTCATGAGTTCTAGCATACCACGCGATTATTTTTTCTGCTTTATGATTACTCATTTAAAAATACCAGGAAAGACACTGTTCTTAAAAAGAATAGTGTCTTTGTTTTACCTATGTGGTCACGAATCACTTAGGCAGAACCAGGCTGTTGAAGAATTGAAGGGTTGGTTGGATTTGTGTGAGTATTTACAACCCATAAAACCATAACGTATGGGCTTGACAAAAAATGTATATGGTGTATTATTGTACACAAGTTAACCACTCCTAAACGAGGTACAAATGAATAAATTAGAACTCATCTCTCACTTTGAGTCGTGCACCCTTCCTAAAGAAGTGTGGACACACGGTGCGCACCTACAGGTTGCTTTGTGGTACATATCACAAGAGCCGGACTTATGGTCAGCTGCATGCCTACTCAAAGCAGGAATAATATCCCGTAACCGAAGTGTTGGTACTCCCAACACGGGTACTAAGGGGTATCACGAAACTATTACGATGTTTTGGGCAGCAGAAATTAACGATTTTTATCAAAGACATAAACATTTATCATTTGATGAAATCTACGATTTACTACTCAAAACTCCAAAGTTTTCAGACAAACACTACATCAAACAATTTTACAGTAATGACGTCTTGAGGACTCCAGAAGCTAGAGCTGTGTATATTCGTCCAGAACGTACGCCAGCAAACTATTTACATTTGCGTTAACTAAAAAACTACTCGACTCACAAGGTCGGGTGGTTTTCTTTTGGTTCCAACTGTCACTATTTTATAAGAGAAAAAACGAAAACTAGTTTTCAGACTTGGAACCATAAAACTACTCTTAAAATTAAGGGTGGTTTTGCATTAAAAATTCAATTATCTATCTCGGTGCTCCCGCCAGGAATCGAACCTGGAGCACTGGTACCGCAAACCAATATTTTATCCATTAAACTACGGGAGCAAGTGACTGCGATACTATCATAAAGACAAAACGGTGTCATTAGATTAAATAGACTGGGCGTGAGAGAGTTCCATCGATTCATTCTAGGGAATGAATGAATCGGGAACAAAGTTCACAATAGGCCGTTCCGGCCTTTGTTTACTTTTAAAATCCAAGTAATTCTAGTACTTTAACAAAGAGAGGTTCTTCCAAATCTTCCTCATCTAATTTCTCACTGAGAATCGCCTCTATGTCATCAATATAGTCAACCGGAATCGGCATAACCATTAAAGGCATAATCTTGCGAGCTGATTTTATAAGTAACTGTGGCCCATTGGGGTCTTCCTCGTCGATGGCATAACTCTTTAAAGTAGCGAACGGATGAAGCTGATCTTCGATTTTTATTCCACGAACTGTAACGGCATATGGAATAATTGACGGGCGCTTAGCAGCTGATACAGCGAGCGCGCCGCCAGATAATCCAATCAATAAAGCGAACAATACATTGTTGAATAAAACTGCAACTATAATTAGTGCCAAAATAATTATAGCCAAAGCAAAAAACCAATCATTTCCCTTCTCAACATGGTGGTGTTCGGGCGCCTCCCAAGCCACGCTTCGTAATACCGGTTCCATTTCCAAAATTGTAACATAAGCGCCTTACATATCGGTGTACAATTCACGTATCTTCTGTTATCATCTTGACCAAATTGATGGATTACTATCAATAATATCGCAGTAACGGCAACTGGAGGGATGGCTGAGTGGTTGAAGGCGGCGGTCTTGAAAACCGTTAAGGGTGAAAGCTCTTCGAGGGTTCGAATCCCTCTCCCTCCGCCAATACAAAAAAGCACCCGCAAGGGTGCATTTTTTGTGGCGGAGGGAGAGTAAGTGACTAAATGTCACTTACGTAGGGATTCGAAGCTGTTGCCAGGTATTTTGCGACTGGAAGGAGTGCAAATATCGACAACGGATACTGGTCATGTAACAACCGAAATTCCCTCTCCCTCCGCAAAACAATAAGCCCGATGCGTATGCATCGGGTGATTGTGTTTTGAGAGAGAGGAGAGGGATTCGAACTGAGTCGCGGCGAAGCCCTGCAGGCGTCAGCCGAAGACCGCGACGAATGGGGGTTGAGGGAGTGAGGTATTTTTGAGTCTGAAAGACGAAGAAAATATCCACGAGGGTGACCGAATCCCTCTCCAACCCCGAGACACTTATGAGGTAAGAAAACTCGTGACCAAATGGATAAGTTAGACAATGAAAAAAGTGGTTACACTAGTAAAGAGTAAAATATTAAGTTTATTATTGATATACTATCAATATCTCATATGCCTTTCCCTAAAGAAAAATTAAAAATATTAAAGACAATTGATGATTCATTTGACCTTGGTACCAAGGAAAACTACATTCTAAATAATTGGTTATTGTTTTTTAATTTGCTTTTGGTAGCAGTATTTGGATTAGACTTAGCTGAACATTTTAACCTAATTCATGTTACTGATAATTTTCACAGTTTGATTCGAAATACTGAAATAGTATTTGGAATACTATTTTTAATGGAATTCACTTTGCGCTCAGTATTTGTATATATTCCAGATAAAAAGTTACTGTCTTTGTATTCAACAATTAATGCTCTGGTGATTATTTCACTTTTGGCTCCACATTTTATTGGTAACTTGGCAGTCTTGCGTTTTTTGCAGATATTTAAAGTTTACAAAGTCTACAAACTAAACAAAGATAATAAGAGTTACCATGTTAATCAACGCGTTTAAAAAACCCATATAAAAACGCTTTATTTTTGCCATATTTTAAATATGTCAAAAGCGTGCATTCGCAAATAATCATTAGCCTTACACAACAAAAAACCGCCTTTCGGCGGTTTTTCTTATTTAGCGTTCTTTACGTCCGCAGTCAATCGAGACTTTTTTCGTGCAGCAGTATTTTTCTTGATAATACCGCCTTTGGCTGCCTTATCAATCGCTTTGTAAGCGTTTGGTAGCATTTCTTTTGCCTTCTTTGCATCTCCTGTAACCACGGCCTTCTTAACCTGCTTGACCACCTCTTTCATGGCATTTTTGCGTCGGTTGTTAACAACGCGCTTGCGCTCTGACTGTCGATGGGATTTAATTGCTCCTTTTGTAATTGGCATATATAAACTTCAATAAAGTTCGCCTACTGTACCGTAGGATGGCCAAAAAGGCAAGGGTGTCGCATTCGTGGTAACCTAGTATCATAACGATATATTTATGATTAGAACACTGACGGGTAACATTCAAGAAATTAAAGAGAACCTGATTGTAATTGGCGTACACGATATTGGGTACCTAGTTCGCTGTCTCTCCACCCCTCAACAGTTCGTCCTTAATCAGACTATTACTCTATATACTTATCTAGCGGTTCGAGAAACAGCTCTTGATCTCTACGGCTTTACCGACCCAGTTGAGCTCCAAATGTTTGAATTATTATTAGGTGTACCAAAAGTCGGGCCAAAGTCGGCTCTCCAAATACTCAACCAGGCTACCCCCACCCTTCTAGTTGAAGCTACTCATAAAAATGACGGCGTGTATCTTAGTAAGTTATCGGGTATTGGAAAAAAAACTGCTGAAAATATTATTTTGTATCTTCACTCTAAAATCGAAAAACTCCCTGAGATCGGAAGTACCACGGCTGAAAATCTGAACCAGGTTCAAACTGACGCTATTGATACACTTATCTCGCTTGGCTACGACACCGCCACCGCTCGAGACATAATCCTACAACTCTCTGGTGATGAGTCGACGGTAAACTCTTTGGTGACTCAGGCTTTAAAACAGATCCAATAGTTGGTCTACGTGCAAACGAACTATAATCATCATATACTTACGACAATGGATACTGTGCGACAATACCTAAAACGAACGATTCCTAATCAGATATTTAGTTTCTTTCAACCTTATTACCATTTTTTTCTAGCCTACTGGGGTGCAGTTAGATACCACCACCCTTCCAAGAAAATCATAGTAATCGGTGTAACTGGCACAAAAGGAAAATCTTCTACCACAGAAATAATCACCCATCTTTTGCGGGCTGACGGTAAAAAAGTTGCTTCTCTTTCCACTATTCAGTTTTCAATCGATGACAAAACGGAACGAAATCTTTTTAAGATGACAATGCCCGGTCGTTTCTTTGTACAAAAGTTCCTACGAGATGCAGTCGATGCTGGCTGTACTCATGCTATCGTAGAAATGACCTCTGAGGGAGCACGGCAATTTCGACACCGCTTTATTGATGTTGATGCCCTAGTCTTTACTAATCTGACCCCCGAACACATCGAGTCTCACGGCTCATTTGATAAATACAAAGCAGCCAAACTCTCAATTGCTGAAGCTGTAGCTAAATCGCCTAAACGACCGCGTTATTTGGTATCAAATATTGATGACGAACATGGACAAGATTTCCTTGATTTCAAGGTAGAAAATATCATTCCCTACTCATTAAAAGACCTAACTTTATACTCGCTACACAAAGATGGTGTAAGTTTAGTATTTGATAATGTCACCGTTCGTGTCCCGTTGGTTGGTTTATTCAATGTCTATAACACTTTGGCTGCCATCTCTCTAACCAGAGCCTTGGGAATTTCCATGGATATTATCCGAGAAGGCTTACGTGAACTCCCTCCACTAAAGGGAAGGGTTGAGCATTTTGAAACTCCAGCCAATGCAGCCAAACAAGTAACTGCCATTGTTGATTATGCACACACACCGGACTCTCTTACCCAACTCTATGAAGCCTTCCCCGAAAGACAAAAGGTGTGTGTACTTGGTAATACTGGAGGTGGTCGTGACACTTGGAAGCGACCAGAAATGGGGGCTATTGCTGAAAAGTATTGTGACCAAATTATCTTAACTAACGAAGACCCTTACGATGAAAACCCGGAAAAGATTGTCGCTGATATGAAAAAGGGTATGAGTGACGAAGCGCCAGTCAAAATAATCATGGACCGTCGCGAAGCAATTCAACATGCCATTGATATTGCTCCCTACGACGGTTATGCGATTATTTCAGGTAAAGGTACCGACCCGTATATAATGGGACCAAACGGCACCAAGACTACTTGGTCAGACGCAGAAATAGTCAAAGAAATACTTGCAGCAAGTCCTACCGACCAAGAAGAGTTACAAACACCTAACGAGGAATAATTATTTCACGCAACCTCCAACCGTCGCCTTCCATCTTTACTTCTGAGACAATTAACTGCCCTGTTGGTGTTATCGTTTTGCTTATAGCTTGATTAGCAGCACTAACTATATATACGTCATTCCAGACAGCCTGTACCTTCAACATTAGATCTTGTTGATACCAGAGCAAATAAGGATTATGAAACCAAGCATGCGAGATTGGATGTGCGACAAAGGGTACATTTTCACGATCTTTTATTATCGTACGAATCCCATAAGGAGAAACACTATCTAAACAAAACAGTACTGCTGGGATACGTTCTTCTAGATTAGACTGATCAATCCGTGACCCTACCCGATATGTCATTTGGTCACTGAGTATACGCACTTCTGTCCCGTACCCAACCAAATCAGCCAAAAACATAAATGTGTACGAAATATATTCTCCTTGCGGCACCAAATACGCCTTCTGAACTCTCTCTACAGTGTCAGTTTGTCCATCATAAATAAATGACTGCAAAACAGTAACGTCGCCATCGATTGTATAGCCGCTATCAACAATCAGAGCTGTTGGATTGTTATACTTCAGCTTAAATAATGATTTTACTGATCCTACAGAATTTCCTTGATTAAAATACTGTGCCCCTTCTGGCAAAATTATATAGTCCGCATCTGCTAATACCGCATTTCCCATAGCTTCCTCAAGAGACTTCTTTGCCCACAGCTTACCTTCATCCTGAACAAACCGACTGTCATGATAGGTCTCAATGATAACCACTCTATACCCATCCTCAGCAGGGACTATATGTGGTCGAGAATTAATAAAACTAGTTGCATAAGTAACAAGAAGAATCATTGCTAAATAAGACAGATAGATTCTCTTTCGAGTGAAAAAAAGTAGCCATTGGGCCAAAAGAGAAAACAAGAAACTTAATCCGTATACTCCAGCAATCTTGGCTAGTGGCAAAAGTAACTCATGATTAGCGAGAGCATATCCCCCATAACCAAAACTTAAAGCTATATTTAAACCACCGCCAGGACCAATTGAAAGTATCGAATATGCCAAAGATCCAAACACTTCTCCAAATACCCAAAAAAGCGCAACGAATAAAAAGCTTACTGGAGCAATAATTTCTTTAAGGAGACCTTTAAAAGAAAGGTGAAGCAGGGCCATAGCAACACCACCCAGGCCAACACTCAGTGAAGATAAAAACCAACAAAGAGTAACGATTGTTAACTGTCCACTTCCAATATCATTTGGCAACCAATCCATTGGATACACGGTCATTATCCACCAAAGCGTGAAAAAAGATTTTACTGTCCATGCTAACCAAGAGCCAAATATGCTGTTCTTTACACTACTGCTTTCCTGTAAGAGATATAAATAATAGGCAGCGCCAAACAATGCCAGCGGCCAAAGTGCGGGAAACGAAAAACCTACACCCAGTAAAACTCCGCTCAGTGTCCATTTTATAAAACTATGTCGTAACCAATCCATGATACAAAACAATCCCCGCAGCCACCGAAACATTAAGGGATTCTTTGGTGCCTAACATCGGAATTTCCATTATTATATCAGCTAAATTAAGCACTTCTTTACTTACACCGCCCACCTCGTTCCCCATCACATAGGCAACATTTTTAGGAACCTGAAAATCAGACAAAGAGACCGAATCCTCACCCTGCTCTACCGCCACCACTGATACACCGTCAAATTGTAGTGTTTGCACTATGACTGCCACATCGGTGGCATGCTCCCAGAGTATTTCCTGACTGGCCCCCAGTGAGGTTTTTTTTATTTCAGATTGAATGCGGCCAAAACGATCAATTGGTGTTGGTGTGTAGCCAATCAAAAATATTTTAGATACTCCAACCGCATCGGCTGTTCGAAAAATTGCCCCCACATTATAGGCGCTCCGAATATTTTCGAGGATGAGATACTTCATGCGCCTAGAGTAACAGAAGCCAGGATGCTTGGAAACTTCCAAGTTGGTTGATTTCAAAACCAATCATGGTATAGTTTTCCCACTTTGCAACGATAAACAAATCCGCCCTTAGCTCAGATGGTAGAGCGGCTCCCTTTTAAGGAGATGGTCCCAGGTTCGAGCCCTGGAGGGCGGACATTTAAAGAAACACCTTAGGGTGTTTTTTAAATGTCCGCCCTAAGAAGCGTTAGCTTCTGCCCAGGGCTCGAAGAGATGGAGTTTATCGCACGAGCGTTAGCTCGAACGATACGACATCTGTACCGTTCCTGTAAGGAAAGAGACCCCTGGAGGGCGGACAAAATAAAGAACCCGTAAAGGGTTTTTCTTTTTGTCCGCCCTAGGAAGGTGCCTGCGCACCTTTCGGCCAGGGCTCGAACGGCGGAGTGATGTCTTTTCTTCGTTCCTAGAAGAAAAACAAGCGAGCCGTGTCCCGCGGCACTTATGAGCGTAAGCGAATTTGTGACCGTCAGGACGAGCCCTCAACTAGCTCAATGTAGTGCAGAAATATACCCAATGACTCATAACGACGTTACCGCTTCGGCTTTCTTGATTTCCCTACATCAAGATATTTCATATTATAAAGTGAGCACCCACCCTTCCAAACTTGTATCCATATCCCTCAAGCCCCCATGACCATCATGATATAGCTCAAGAAGAGATTGAGACAAACGCCCTACCTCACCCTCTGAAAACTTAGCTAGCGCCCTCTTGGCTTTGTTGTAGGGGAAATCTTTCATACCGGCCTCATCAGCAGATTTAGTTACTGCCGCTAAACGCAAACTCTTGAGTTGCCACCACAACATTCCAATAATTTCTTCGTCACGTAGTCCCTCTAGGCGCGCCTCCTGAAGTAAGACCCAAAGCTTTCGCTTATCTTTTCCAGCCAGAGCTTCAGCCAATGCAAAGGAATTAAATCGTTCATTTTTTTCAGCCGCAAACTCCTTCATCTCCGAAGATGATTTTGTGTACTTCTTTTTTGCTGGGGCCAGAAGAGAACCTTCTAGAATTACAAAAGTATTACCCGACTCGGACAACTCAGCCAGTGAACCATTTACCTCTTCTGCAAAATCAGGGTTACCAGAAGGGTTATCTAAAACAAACCACTCACTTCCTCCAAAGAGTGACGTGGCCCCAAGAGCATCAGCCAACTGTCCAGGTTCGAAGTCAGCCGCATCGATAGTGGTCAACGTACCATCTGGTGGCAGATTGGCATCAAAATAAGCCGTTGCCGCATCACGCACTCCTCCTCTATCTGTTCCAAAAAATACTACGTACATATATTTATTTAAGCTGATCCATCTCGTTCCAATCCCCGCCTACTTTAACGTCTGCTTTGAGAGGTACCTTATATGTCTCTTTTCCTTCAAGAACTCCCGCCATGAGAGCCACTAATTTGGGAACTATCTCGTTCACTTTTTCTTTTTTAATTTCAAATACCAGCTCGTCATGAACTTGCAATAACATTTTCACATCGTTATTTTCCTTCAAGTTCTCGATATATTGATGAACATTTAACATGGCTATCCTCATACAGTCAGCGGCTGTTCCCTGAATCGGCGCATTGATAGCCATGCGTTCAGCTTGAGCGCGAATGAAAGGTACACTTGAAGCAATGCCAGGGAAATATCGACGCCTTCCAATAATTGTTTCCGTATAACCATTTTCTCGGGCAAAACTTTTTGTTTCTTCTAAGTATTCTGCCAAACGAGTAAATGTTTGGAAGTAAGCGTTGAGAAATTCTTGTGCTTCCGCACGAGGTGTATCATCGCCTAGGTTTTGCCTAAGCGCATTAACACCCATCCCATACAAAATACCAAAGTTTATAACTTTGGCCTTACGACGCATGTCTGCTGTTACCTCTTCTGGCTCCACCCCAAATACTCGCACAGCCACACCAGTATGAACATCTTCGCCGCGTTTAAAAATATCAATCATTCCTTGGTCTTTTGAAAGAATCGCCGCTATACGCAACTCGATCTGAGAATAATCAATCGCCACCAACTGGTATCCGATATCTGCTACAAAAGCTCCTCTTACTAACTTTCCTTCTTCTGTACGAATTGGAATATTCTGAAGATTTGGATCTTTGCTCGCCATTCGTCCGGTGGCGGCGCCGGTTTGCAAAAGAGTTGAGTGAATACGTCCATCCTTGCCCACCATAGCTGGTAAGTTATCAATGTACGTTGAGACTAATTTTTGCAACTCTCGATAACGTAAAATCTCTCCAATAATTGGATGCTCTTCTCGTAACTTCTCTAGTTCTGATTCCTTAGTTGAACGTTGACCACCTGCGGTTTTTTTGGCATTTTTTGGTTTGAGGCCTAAGGTATCAAACAATACTTCTCCTAATTGTTTTGGGGAATTGAGGTTAAATTCTACCCCCACTTGTTTGTATATACTTTTCTCAAGCCCGTCTAATTCCTTATGAAGTTTCTTTGAAAGAGTTTCAAGATATTTCACATTAAGCAAAATGCCGGTTTCTTTCATTTTGGCCAAGACCGGAATTAACGGCTTCTCTATATCTTCGTAAATATGCCACAACCCCTCATCTTTAACCTTTTTTTTCAAAGCCAAAACTGTTTCTTCCCAGGTTGTGACCTTTAAGAAAGAACGTCCGTAATCAATAATGTCATCGAAAGTCGCGCTTGTTCGCTCACTCTCAAGAAGCCAAATCAAGATAGCTGCTTCTTGCAATTCTTCTGGACTGACTTTTTCAGAAATGGCCGAATCATCTACCAAAGTAATATCAAACAACTTTTTGATTCGGTCCGACATATTACGAAAACCAAATGTACTAAATAAATTAACCAGTTCGTCGGTGTCAGCATTTTCTCTCCATTCAGTTTTTGTAACATCAAATTCACTAATTGCATCTATACGAATAGTCGCAAGCATCTTAGAAAACTCAGCGTCCTCTTTTCCTTCTTTTAGGAGATTAATTATGCGAGGTTTTATACCCGCCTCAATAAAAGCTTCCTCCCCTTTCTCAAGTTTGGCGTACATTTTTTCAATTGAACCAAAGTTGGTAATAAGAGTGGTGGCGGTCTTTTCTCCAATCCCAGCGATACCAGGAATGTTGTCGGAAGGATCGCCGCGTAAACCTTTGTAGTCTGGCACTAGTTTCGGGCCAAATCCAAACCGGTCTTTCACCGCCTGTTCATCATAAATAATTGTATCTTTAATTCCTTTTTTCAAAGTGAAGACTTGCACGCGTTTTTTATCGACACATTGCAGAGTGTCCATATCGCCGGAAGCAATAACAACTTTAAGGCTTTTATCATCCGCGGTCAGATGCGAAATAGTACCTAGAAGATCATCAGCCTCAAAACCAGGCTGTTCGTATATAGGAATCCCAAAGGCTGCAAAAATGTCTCTAGAGCGAATAATCTGTTGAATAAGAGCTTCGTCAGTTTTTGAACGACCAGCTTTATATCCATCAAAAGCTTCGTGGCGGTAGGTTGGTTCTGGCAAATCAAAGCACGCCACTATAAATTGTGGTTTAAAATCCTCAATAATTTTGAGCAACATGGTTGTTACTCCATAGAGAGCACCGGTTGGTTCACCGGTTGGGGAAGAAAAATCTGGCAAAGCATGATAGGCACGGTGCAAAATTGCATGCGCATCAAGGAGAACAAGTGTCTTATCTTTTGATTTCGGCATCTGTCTAGTATACGGGGTTTAACCTCATGGCACTACTTTTCAAAAGACAGCTGTGTGGTCACGATTCTAACATCAGAATCTCCCATCTCTAACTTTAATAGCACCGCCGTCTTTGGCACAAGAGAAGGAATCTGTTCTGGCCACTCAATACATACCAAAGTGCGCGGTTTTTCAAATATCTCACTGAGTCTAAGTGGTATAGCTTCTGCCTCGTCCTCAATTCGATACGCGTCAATATGAACCAGAAAATCGAAATCATCATAATTTATTTCATACTGCTTCATAATTGTAAAAGTTGGACTGGTGATATGTTCGGTCACCTTAAGATGCCGACCCAATTCTTGGGTAAAAGTTGTCTTTCCCGCACCCAAATCACCTTGTAGAGCAATAACTAAAGTTTTTTGCTTACTTTTCTTATGCCAAACTAAAACATCATCAATGATTGACTGAAAATCTTCGGGGGTTGTTATTTTATACTCACCTTTCATTAACATGACTATATCAACCTAAACCTAACGAGTAAATGCCCTGACGTAAAAATTTGCATGTTATGATTTAGCTATATGGTTAAATTTGACGACAGTCTATCAAACCGCCGAATAGCTAACTTATACGCAAAAGAAGAAGAGCGGCTTGTTCAAACGATGGCTTCTCAACTTGGTTTTGAGTACATCGATCTCCGGGGTCAATCCATAGACCCTGACGCACTAGCGGCCATCCCTAAACAAAAATCTAAAGATGCCGAAATGGTTGGATTTGCAATCAACAACCATAAACTATCAATAGCCATAAGAAACCCTAATCAACCTAAGACACAAGCTCTTATTCAAGAACTACAAGCACTGCGATATATAGTCAGTATCTTTATTTGCTCTTCAGCCAGCCTGAAGCATGCCCAGGAAAGATATTCAGACATAGTTGATTCCTCTGCTGAAAAAAGTGGAGTGTTCGAAATCAGTCCAGAGGACATTACACGTCTCACGGAAGAAATAAAACAAAAAGAGGACGTGGACATTATTAGAAAAAGAATCAGTAAATCAAACAGTTCACGAAGAATCTCCGAAACTCTTGAGTTGATTTTTGCTGGAGGTATAGCCCTTGGTGTTTCTGATGTACATATTGAACCTGAAGAAACTGGTATTCGGTTACGTTATCGATTTGATGGTGTACTTAATGATATTGCAGACCTTGATTCATATATTTATAAACGCTTAACTTCACGACTAAAACTTCTTTCTGGTATGGTCCTAAATGCAAAAGCCAGGGCGCAAGATGGAAGATTCACTTTTGACACAGGAGACCGAAAAGTTGAGGTTCGTACATCAATCATCCCTGGTACTTTTGGTGAATCAATTGTAATACGTCTCCTTGATCCTTCGGTAGCTAGCTTTAGTCTAGATAAAATTCGACTCAATCCTTATATTAAAGAGGCAATACTACAACAACTTAAAAAGCCAAACGGTTTGATTGCTACTACAGGACCAACTGGCTCAGGAAAAACAACCTCAATTTATACCTTCCTCAAAGCGACCCACAGTGAAGGTGTAAAAATCATTACTTTAGAAAATCCGGTTGAATATAAACTTGATGGAATTGTACAAACCCAGACCAGTGAAGACTACACTTTTGCTTCAGGACTGCGGGCAGTCTTACGACAAGACCCCGATATTATTATGGTGGGTGAAATTCGTGACGAAGAGGTGGCTGAAACCGCAATTCATGCCGCCCAAACTGGACACCTTGTGTTTACAACCCTACACACTAACAGTGCTGTAGCTAGTTTTTCCAGACTGGTCGATTTGGGTGTGGACCCCCGCATCATGGGTAATGCTATCAATATTATCATTGGACAACGGTTGCTTCGACTACTTTGTAATGATTGCAAAAAAAAATACGAAGCAAGTGCTGAAGAAAAGCAGCTTATTGATTTTGTTATGAGCAGTCACCCCCACCCCATACCAGTACCTGAACCTTTAATGCTTTTTCAGTCGGTTGGTTGTGACAACTGTAACGGTACTGGCTACAGAGGACGAATTGGTGTTTATGAGGGTATTTTAATGGACAAGGCTGTTGAAGAAGCTGTACTTCAAGACCTTCGGGCAAAAACTATACTTGATGCTGCCAAACCACAAGGTATACCAACAATGTCTGAAGACGGTATTGTAAGACTTTTGGAAGGAATAACTTCTATTAAAGAATTAAAAAGAGTACTTAATCTGCCAAACCAGGGTGAATACATGACACCTATTATCACACCAGAAATATCTACAGACGAAACAAAAACAAAAGACGATGATTTTTTATCACACGTAGTTTGATTAAAATTGTATTCGAGTAGCTAAACGGACAGCGGTCAAGACTGACTTCATGTAAATTATGATAATGTCAGTTAATAAGAGTTCGTTCCAGAATATAACTCTCTAAGCAAAGCTTCCGCATTGAAAGTGAATACCGCGCTAAGAAAGTTTCAAGCGACCTCACTCAAAGTGAGAGCCAAAAACCACTCGCAACGTACCCAAGTTGCTTAGAGAGTTATCGTCTGGAATTAGAATAAAACTTATGTACACATGTTTAATGTGTACTGGAGAACAGTTGATTAATTGCAATACTAGCATAGATTAAAAATTTGTCAACACCTTTAGCTAGTGTGTTGATTTTTCTACTCTTATTAGTGACTCTCTTTGTTTAGTTCATTTTTGCTATACTATCAATACTATGTCAGATAAAAAACCACCAAAAACAATCACTCGTGATGATGCAAGTGGTTTAGATCGTACTCTACGACCACAAACTTGGGAGGAGTATATTGGGCAATCTAAAATAAAAGAGAACTTGCGGATACTTCTCACTGCCGCTCGAGAACGTGGGCATGCTGCTGAGCACGTACTTCTTTATGGACCACCAGGTCTTGGAAAAACCACTCTTGCTAACCTAATTTCAAAGACTTTAGGTACTAATATGAAAATAACCTCTGGCCCAGCTATTGAGCGGGTTGGTGACCTGGCGGCCATCCTAACAAACCTATCTCCTGGCGACGTACTTTTTATTGACGAAATTCACCGCCTATCGAAAAGTATTGAGGAGGTTTTATATCCGGCAATGGAATCAGGAGTTCTGGATATCATTATCGGGAAAGGCCCATCAGCCCGAACGGTTCAGTTGGAGCTGCCTCCTTTTACAATGGTGGCCGCAACCACTCGTATCTCCCTCCTCTCTTCCCCTCTTCGATCACGTTTTTCCGGAGGAACTTTTCGGTTGGAATTTTATGCTGATGATGAGATTGCTACGATCTTAAAGCGATCTGCTGAACTACTTGAGGTGAAGACCACTGATGAATTACTAACCCAGATTTCTAAACGTTGCCGAGCTACTCCTCGCACCGCCAATTACCTCCTTAAGCGCTGTCGTGATTTAGCTCAGCTTGAAGGTGGCGAATTAAATACTGAAATTGTCAAAAAAACTTTCAGCTTATTAGAAATCGATGAACTTGGTCTAACTCAACCAGACCGTTCTGTTCTTGAAGCAATAGCTAATAAGTTTAATGGTGGCCCTGTCGGACTGAATACAATCGCGGCTGCAACAGGTGAGGAATCTTCCACGATTGAGGACGTAATCGAACCTTACCTAATTCGCCACGGCTTGTTAGAGCGAACCCCGCGCGGGCGCATGGTTAGCCCTGACGCCTATAGCCATCTACAAAAATATGAGTGATAAAAAATTAACGACTATATTCAGGGCAGGGAATTATATATAGACGAAATTTAGAAAATACTAAAGTTTCTACTTATATAGCACCTGGCGCATTATGCTTAACTGCATTATTATCTATATATACTTAAGTAACCTTTTAATTTATATGTCAGGACACAACAAATGGTCAAAAATTAAACACAAAAAAGGAGCTTCCGATGCACAGCGCAGTAAGCTTTTTTCCAAGCATTCGACTTTAATTACTATGGAGGTTAAAAAATCTGGTGGTGATATAAACTCAGCTGGTGTTCTCACAGCTATTGAAAGAGCAAAAAAAGACTCCATGTCAAAAGATGTGATTGAACGCGCCTTAGCAAAAGGTAGTGGCGCTGCTGCAGCGTCTCTTGAGGAGGTTATGTATGAGGGTTATGGTCCCGGCGGAGTCGCCATAATAATTGAAGCAGTGACAGACAATAATAACCGTACTGCTCCAGAAATTAGACACATCTTTTCTAAAGCCGGACTTGAGCTTGGGGCTCCTGGTTCAGCCGCTTGGGCATTTTCTAAAACTGCCGACGTTTTTTCTCCAAACACTCCCATGGAGATAGACGATGTTACTGGTGAAAAACTGGCTGACTTTATAGAAAAACTAGAAGAACAAGATGACGTAACCAGTGTCTACACCACTGTCGACACACCGGAATAGTATATGCGTGTCATTAGTGTTGACCCAGGTTACGATCGTTTAGGAGTTGCTGTGATGGAGTTGATAGACGGAACTGAGGAGTTGATATATTCAACCTGCATCCTGACAGACAAAACACAAAACCTTAATGAACGATTACTAAAGATTGGGAATGAGTTTAATTCCCTACTTACCACTTACAAGCCAACCTCATTAGGGATTGAGACTATTTTCTTCAATAAAAATATAAAAACTGCTATTGGAGTAGCTCAAGCTAGGGGGATTTTGATTTATCTAGCGCAAAACTACGGTTGTACTGTTTATGAATTTGGTCCCCAGGAAATAAAAATTGCTGTTACTGGATATGGAAAAAGTGACAAAACAGCAGTTATTGAGATGGTGAAGCGGTTGGTGCCTAGTTCTCCAGACTCTGTCTTGGACGATGAATACGATGCTATTGCGGTCGGTATAACATGTCTTGCACATTATGGTAGAAACGAGTAAAATCTCGCGATGATGCACTCTTGAATTTTGTTATAGGTGCGTTAATTTGACACAAAACATCTTAATAACATTTTTTATGATTAGCCTTCGAACCGATGAGGATGAAGATTTGGAAACTCCAGAAGATGATGACACTTCTCTTGACGACGATGCTCTTGATGAAGTAACCGGCACAGTTGATGAAGACGAGGACGAGGTGGAAGGATTTGGCTTAGTTGATAAATCTAAAGAAGATGAAGAAGATGAAGGTAAAAATAAAGAGGAAGATGATGAAGAAGAGGATGAAGAGGATGAAGAGGATGAAGAGGAAGAAGAGGAAGAAGACACAGCTGAATTAGAAGAAGACGCTGAGGATGTTGATTTTGATAGCTTTGATGATATAGATGAGCTTTAAAACAAAGAAAGGAACGTGGTGATATACTGAATTTTCGCCAGTAATAGCTGAAAAATAATGAGTTTACAAATATATTTCGATATAGTGAGTGCTTTCTTTACTAGAAAAATTATCTGCCCACTAGCACATTTATACAACAACCAATATTAAGTTAAAAATACCCCTCAAAAGAGGGGTATTTTTTAATTCTTTAACTTTAATACGTATAGTTGTTTCTTACCCCTTCTTAATACCGCTACCCCTTTATGCGTTTGTGCCTCTTCTAATACAGAAGCTACATCTGTAATTTTATTATTATTCACCGAAACCGCACCACTCTCAATAAATGTGCGAGCTTCACGTTTACTGGTGGCCAAACCGGTCTCTATTAAAATATCTACAAAAGACTGCTGTTCTTGCACCAAAAGTTTAGGAGCATTATCCGTCACAATCACTAATTCTGTGTCACCTAATGAAAATATATCCCCTTTACCAAACAGAAGCTCTGAAACGTTTTGAGCAGCCTCAGACGATTTCTCACCATGAACAATCTCTGTCACTTTATATGCCAAAGTTTTTTGAGCAGCTCGTTGACTTGGATTCATTTCAAAGTCGTGCTGAATCTGTTCAATCTCTTCTAGTGGGATAAAGGTAAAAAGTTTGAGATAATCAACAGCACTCTCATCGTCAATATTTAACCAAAATTGGTAAAATTTGTATGGTGAGGTTTTTTCTACATCCAACCACACAGCATTGCCTTCACTCTTACCAAACTTCTTACCAGTTGTTTTATCTACAATGAGAGGCACTGTGACTGCGAACACTTCTGTTTGCTCTTTGCGGCGCACCAACTCAACTCCGGAGATTATATTTCCCCACTGGTCCGACCCACCTACTTGCACTGTGCAGTTTTTATTTTTAAACAATTGATAGTAGTCATATCCCTGTAGAAGCGGGTAAGCAAATTCGGTGTACGACAAACCGGTATCGCTTTGTAAGCGAGTAGCTATTGCATCTTTTTTAATCAATTCATTAACCGTGTAGTGTTTTCCAATATCACGCAGAAAATCTATAAGTCTCAACTCACCCAACCAATCAATATTGTTTACAAACTCTAGCTCATACCCTACAAAAAAAAGTTCTGCTTGAGTTTTTAATTTAGACACGTTTCCAGCCACCTGAGCCGATTCCTTTAGTTGTCTTTCGGCGTCTGGTTTAGGATCACCAACCATTCCAGTACCACCACCAACCAAAAAAACAATCTTATGTCCTGCTTCAGCCAAATGACGAAGTAACATCCAAACCACAAAGTTACCAGCATGTGCCGAATCAGCACTTGGGTCAATCCCATGGTATATGGTACGCTTTTCTCCATCGACAATCTCTTGTAGAGTCGCCGCGGAGAATTGATGAATAAATCCTCTATTTTCTAGTTCTTTTGCAAGGCTCATATTGAAATAACTCTATCATAGATTCGTAATAAATTGTCTGGACAACTCATGCTAGTATTGGCTATAACACCCATATGAAGATTCGCTCTTGGTTTAAGAAGAACTGGAAAGAAATAATTATTGATTTATTTATCTTTGGTTTTGCTGCTTTTATTATTACCGTAGCGGGTGTTTTGGTGTGGGTATCCACCCTAGAGATTCCAGACCTTTCAGCTTTTGAGGAACGTAGAATTCTTCAATCAACGAAGATTTATGATCGGACTGGTGAGGTGGTGTTATATGACCTTAATCAAGACGTTCGTCGTACCATTATCCCTTTTGAGGAAATGTCACGCCATATTAAAAACGCCACCGTTGCTATTGAGGACGACCAATTTTACAACCATATTGGAATAGACATTAGAGCGATTGTTCGAGCAGCTGTATCAAATTTTACCAGTGGTGATCTTTTGGGTGGACAGGGTGGCTCCACTATTACACAACAAGTAATTAAAAATTCAGTCCTCGACCGAGATAAAAAATTAAGTAGAAAAGTAAAGGAGGCGATTCTTTCCATTAAAATTGAACAAATACTGGATAAGGAAGAAATATTAGCCATTTACTTAAATGAATCTCCTTATGGTGGAACTATTTACGGGGTTGAAGAAGCTTCTCAATCATTTTTTGGTAAAAAAGCCAGTGAACTAACTCTTTCGGAGTCGGCATATTTAGCAGCAATCCCACAAGCGCCAACTTATTACTCTCCATATGGAAACAACCGCGACGCTTTAGACTTGAGACAAAAATTAGTCCTTGAAAGAATGCGGCTAAACGGTTTTATTACTATTGATGAATATGAAGAGGTAAAAAACAAAGAAGTGGAGTTCCAGCCACAGGCAGTAACCGGAATAAGGGCTCCACATTTTGTTATGTATATAATAGAGAAACTAGCCGAACAATATGGTGAGGAAGCTATGGCCGAACAAGGATTCCGAGTTATAACTACTTTGGACTGGAACCTACAAAAGGAAGCGGAGAGGATTGTTGCCGAAAGAGCCGAATCTAACACCAAAAAGTTTAACGCTTCAAACGCTGGTTTAGTGGCTACGGACCCAAAAACCGGAGACTTATTGGTGATGGTTGGATCCCGTGATTATTTTAGCGATGAGGTTGAAGGTAATTTTAATGTTACCCTCTCAGCCCGCCAACCAGGGTCGTCTATTAAACCCTTTGTATATGCTTCTGCTTTTAAAAAAGGGTATTTACCTTCTACTGTTTTGTTTGATGTTGCTACGCAATTTGCCCAACAGTGTGAGCCGACAAACTTTAGTTCAGAACTTCCCTGCTATTCTCCAAGTAATTATAATTATAAATTCGTTGGACCAATTAGTATGCGTAATGCTTTAGCTCAATCGTTAAATATTCCAGCTGTAAAAACTTTATATTTAGCCGGCCTGCAAGATACTCTTAAATTCACTGCTGATATGGGTCTAACAACCCTTAATGACCCAGACCGTTATGGCCTCACCTTAGTGCTTGGTGGTGGCGAGGTTAAGTTACTAGATATGACATACTCATATGGTGTTTTTGCAAACGGTGGAACAAGGGCGACACCACGCAGCATCCTTAGGGTTGAGGATAGTAGAGGTAATACAATTGAAGAGTCTGAAATCATCACCAGTCGAGTATTGGATGAGAATATTGCTTACATGATAAGTGATGTCTTATCAGATAATGTTGCCCGTACTCCTTTATGGGGCGCAAACTCACTTATTTATTTTAACAATAGAGATGTAGCCGCCAAATCTGGTAGTACAAATAATTTACGTGATGCATGGATAATGGGTTACACACCAAACTTAGCAGTGGGGGCCTGGGTAGGAAATAACAACAACGATCCAATGGGCGGTGGTCTTTCTGGCCTTATTACTACACCTATGTGGCGTGATTTTATGAACATTGCCCTACCAACAATTCCGGAAGAAAACTTCCCACAACCACAAATAAACACTGGTGGAGTAAAGCCAATTATTCGAGGTGAATATATTGACACCTCCCTTCTACTTCAAGCTATGCAAAATCAGGACGAGGAAGACAAAAAAATTGATATAAATACCGTATACAGTAACATTCATTCTATTTTATATTTTGTAGACAAAAATGATCCTCTTGGTGGTTACCCAGCTAATCCTGCTACTGACCCACAATATATAAACTGGGAACATGGAGTACAAAAATGGAATGAGGATACTTTTGGCGTCATTCTTGAAGAGGAAAAAGAATTAGCACCTACAGAAGACTCTACATCAACACCAAGTGTTCGTACCACTAGGAACAGAAACTAGAGTATTACTTTAGGTGAACCTTCTTTTCCTAAAAGATCCTCAGTTTTTTTGAGAATTAATGGGTAATGAAAACGAAGTTCAGATTTTAAAACACTTGGTATTTGTAGTGAGATGGTTCGAGTACTCACTGTATAACTTACACACTCCTCTTTAACTTCATATCCTGTCACCTCTTTAATTACAGAAGCACAGGCTTTTTCCACTGATGCTTGTGGGGCTTTAAATTTTTTTCTATATTTATCAAAAAAATCTCCCACCTTCTTCATCTTTTTTGGAGCATAATAATCTTCCATAGTTTATTTATTCATCGGCATCACAAGATAACGTAAACTTTTATCGGTTACACCTTGCATAATCATCGCTCTACCTATACCAGCAAAACTAAGTTTTATTGAATCATCATTAATATGGGACAGTGGGTCCATAATATACTGCTGGTTAAAGTTTAATGTTAGCTCTTCTCCCTCAACTTGAGCTTTTACTGTATCAGTTGTGTGTCCAACATCATTATTTTGTGAAGAAATAGTAAGGTTATTATCAGTAACCAACAATGACACCTGCCTAAATTTATTTAAGAACACATTAGTTTTTTTAAACGATTTTAATAGATCATCTTTTAAGACAGTTACGTGAGTAATGAATTCCTTGGGAATAATTTGGATATAGTCAGGAAAATTACCAACAACCAATCTAGAAGAAATGTATACCCCATTTGGGAAACGTAAGGCACACTGATTTTCATTTGTTATGATAACAGGATCTTCACCAACCATTTCACAAACTCGTGCCAACTCAACTGCATTTTTTTGAGGAATCATTAACGACTGGTCTATTACTAAACTTTTTTGGGAAACTGTCTTCTCCATTAATCGAAAAGAGTCTGTAGCCACAAAAGTAAGAGCGTGTTCTTTTTTTTGTTGTATAAAAACACTTCCTAACTCTGGCTTAATAGATGTCCCAGAGGCTGAAAATGCCACACTCTTGATTCCGTAAGAGAAAGTCGAACCTTGTAAAGGTAACTCTTCTCCTTGTAGTTGACTTAGGTTAGGAAATTCATCAATTGAGAATGTTTTTATTGAAGTATTGGTATTATTGGTCTCTAATTGTAATACCTGATCTTCAGTCCTTAGAGTAATTTCTTTTTGTGAAATAAACTGGATACTTTGCATAAAAATCTGAGTGGGTACAGCCACTACACCCTCTTCAACCACCACTCCATTAATTGGTACTTCAATGTTAATTTCTAAATTAGTTGCTTGAAGTTTTATATTAGTTCCTTTTGCTTCTAAACGAACACACTGAAGAACTGGAAGAGTTATGTGTTTTGTACTAATGCGTCCTATAAGGTCTAGCGCTTTAGTTAATTCTAAGTGGGGGATAGTTATCTCCATATTTTTTATTGTAATCTATTTTACTATCTACTATTAGGGGTGTGGAAGTGTGCAAAAGTATAAAGTATGGTGTGTCTTTAGGTTATTTAAAGAGTACTTTATTTGATATTGTTGTGTTTTAGCATAGGATAGTCAAAATTTTTACTGGGGAAAAGTCTGTAAGCTATTTCAATATTCTTTTTTATGTTCATAACTTCCATTAAATAAGAGACCTCTTAAGTGTTTATACAGTCTATTTCGTATGTTACTCCACACCTGATAATACTAAACTCCACAAGTTGTATACATTGACATTAAATTTAAAATAAAAACATTTGGATATCCAAATGTTTTTATTTTAAGAGTAAACGTACTTGTGTAATTTCTTCCTCCAGTTCCCCATTACTCTTAAGTTCGTTTTTAATCTTTTCACAAGAATGGATAACTGTAGTGTGATCTCTACCACCTAATTTTTTACCAATAGCTGGGTAAGATGCTTGAAAATCCTCACGCAGGATATACATAATTATTTGACGTGGTTTAACAACCTCCTTACGACGGGTTTTTTCGTAAATACTCGCTTGGTCAATATTGTAATAACGAGCAACCTTCTCAACCACGTCTGTAATAGCTAAGGTTTTTCTTGGTCTAGAACTATTTTTAATAATAATTCTCACCTCTTCAATTGATAATATCCTACCAAGTAATTGAGATTGGCACATAATAGTATTTAATGCCCCTTCCAGCTCACGGACGTTACCTTCAATACTTTGTGCTAAATGGTCAACTACTTCATCATCAAGGTTGATACTATTTTGGGCAGCTTTAGCTCTAAGGATAGCTGCTCTGGATTCAAGATCTGGTGCTGGAAGGTCAACAATCATACCTTGGGCAAACCTCGACTGAAGACGTTCCTCCATACCATTTAAAAGTGCTGGGTGTTGGTCACTTGAGAAGACAATTTGCTTATTGTTGTCATGCAGAGCGTTAAATAGATGAAAAAGCTCTTCCTGAGTCTTTTCTTTTGTTGCTAAAAATTGGATATCATCCATAATTAACACGTCATATTGTCTATATTTATCTTTGAAGTTATTAGCGCTACCGCTCTGAAGGGCATTGAAATAATCAACAGCAAATCTTTCACTCGTAACATAAAAAACTTTCTTTCCGGTTTTTTTCACCTGGTTACCGACTGCTTGGATAAGGTGGGTTTTTCCATGTCCTGTCTTTCCGTAAATAAAAAGCGGGTTGTATGTAATACCAGGCTTCTCACTAACTGTTTTAGCGGCAGCATGTGCTAGTGCGTTATAAGGACCAACAACAAAAGTGTCAAAAGAGTATTTAGGGTTTAGGTTATCACTCTTGTTAATATAATAATCTTCTAGTGGAATGGAAGCGTTAACAGTTTGGTTTTTGGTAGATTCTTGTTTTCTCTCATTACGTTGGGCTACAACATACTCAACACTACGAACATGAGGTGTTAAATCCCTCAAGGTTTTTAAGACCATTGTTTGAAATTTGTCTTTTAACCAATCTTTAACAAAAACACTCGGTACACCAATGGTCGCGGTACCGTCTTCTAGAGAGATTATATAAGTATCACGAAACCAAGTTTTAAAATTAGCGGTAGTTATAGATAGTTCAATCTTAACCAAAGCATCATTCCACAACTGCTTTATATCAACTTGTTCTGTTTGAACAATACTTTTTGCAGATGTTGGATGATAAATTGGATTCATAATTGCGTATTCGATTGATCAGTAGATTGCATTATACCTGGCGAAAAAAAACTGTAAATAACTTTTCAGTAATTCATGTGTTTCAACACACTTTCTTTGAATTATAAAATGCAACTGTGTATAAGCTGTGAATAAATAAGAGAAAGCTATAACCTATTGAATTATTTATATATTCCTGTATAGTTCCCTGATACTAATTCTAAAGATATGCCAAAAAGAACCTACCAACCAAGTAAGAAAAAACGCGCAACAACACATGGTTTTCTTGTGCGAACCGCAACCGCTTCAGGAAGAAAAATAATCCAAGCCCGGAGGCGTAAAGGACGTGCCCAACTAACGGTAAAAAAAGCTCGATAGGGCTTTTTTTTAAATGAAAATACACCTAAAGTGTGTATTTTAAATTTAGTTCCCAGTTAAGTCCTGCCCCATGCTGAATAACTAGAATAACTAGAATAACTAGAATAACTAGAATAACTTGATAATAAGTTGTAAACTACAACCTGGTTGTTATGGGGATAGTAAACTAGTAACTTGAGTATAGATATTTATGTTTAAAAAAAATGAGAG
>JBLIOC010000008.1:0-35025 GCA_047639355.1 Minisyncoccia bacterium
AGGGTCTTTTATGTAGGTGTTAGGAACGTTTGAACTGTGGTAGATTTATTGAATATGTCTCTGAAGCTCCAGAAATTTACCAAATACTCCGCTATAGTAATCATCTTTGCTATCGTACTTACTTTTCTAGGTTCGATACTCGATTATGCTTTTTTGAAATATACGTCTGGAGCTATTCTTTTTCTTTCCGGATTCGTAGTAATAGTACATATATTTTATTTCATAAAGTTGGCGTTAAATAAAAACCGAGCACTAGTGTATTCACTCGTAGTTATTGCACTGACCTTTTTTGGTCTATTTTTTCATGACTTAATATATCCGGGTTTTCTGAACGTTGTTTAGCTATTGTTTCTAATCTCAGTTCCAACATCGTCCACGAGGGCTCGCAGTTAGTAAAAACCATATCTCGTAAGATGTGTGGTTTTTACGTTACGAGCGCGCTGCGAGAAGCGGGGCTTCGAGAGGGACTTGAAGAGATGAAGTATATCGCACGGACCGTAGGGAGTACGATACGACATCTGTACCGTCCATGTAATGGAAGAGCATCCCTTCAGCCGCGCATAGAAAAGACCGAGTTAAATACTGGGTCTTTCACGTAGGGATTAGGAACACTTGAGCTGTGGTATATTAAAATAATGAAAATTAAAGTAGTATGGGTCATCCCAGTCGTCCTTGCGATTATATTACAGCTCAGTCTACTAACGGTCGAGATTGATTATGGCGGTCTATACGCTCTATGGTGGTTGTTATTATATGTTGTGTTGCCAGCAATAATTTTGATTCCGCCAATTATTAGCTTACTTGTAGTTAAGGATAAGAGACTGAAATTTTTTTCGACAATGCTGTTGTTCGGAATAATATCTAATGCTGTCGGCCTTACCCTTTTTGGGATTTACGAAACTACCAAGCCGGATCAGAGATATCAAGACGATCCGCAATTATTGCATACATTGCATCCAAATCGACCACTAACAATTATGAAACCCTGGTTTGGAGATCCATTAACCGAATTTCTGGATATAGAAGTATATGCTCATGATGACTATGTTGGCACGGGAGAGGCTCTTGTAGCTGAGTTGCGCTCAGATCTAGGACCAGATATTGCACCAGTTAGTGAGATTGTATTAACTACGGTGAATGAAAGACCTTCAAATGATGCGCGACGCTCAATTTACACCGGAACAATTACATCTGATCTTGTTAATTTGGATGGAGATGTCCCATATTATTATATAGTCGTCAAATCAGAGTCTGGTTTAATAGATATCCGAGAGATAGAGTTGCCGTAACATGGTTCCAACATCGTCCCTTCGGCCGCGCATAGAGAATAGCCCAGCATTAGCTGGGCTATTTTTGTACTTTGACGGGAAGATTTGGTCACGAATCACTAAGTATATTTGTTCACTTCGTTCCAAATCTACTAAGTGTTCTCGACCCCGCCTCACTCGTTCGCAAGCTCACATCGCTGCGGCCTTAAAATCTACACGAAAGCAAAGCAGTTTGCTTTCTCCGTCGACAGACAAAAACCGCCCAATGGCGGTTTTCTTTGTGTCGACGGGAAGATTTGAACTTCCGACCCCAGCTTTATGAGTGCTGTGCTCTAACCAACTGAGCTACGCCGACATTTCATTTATTATAGGCGGTAGGTTTCCACCTAATGGGGCTAGAGTACACTATTTTTAAACTTGCTTCAACATACTTCTGTTCGTCGACCTCCACTTAAAGTATTGAGTATTCGTTCTGCCTTTTCTATGTCTTCAGGATAGCCAATTGGAATCCAAAGATTTTGTTCCACTACAGCAATTGGATATTTTTTTGCATATTCAGCAATCACATCAGTTAGGTAAAACTCTCCGTCTTTCTCAACCTTCAACTCAAAATCGAAAACATGGTCATCGAGTACCATAACGCCAGTTGAAGCTAGGTTTGATGGAGGGTGTTCAGGTTTCTCTATCATTTCTGCTAACGTACCATCTGGGTGACGCACAACAATACCAAACCGTTCAGGATTGTTAGTTGTCAGGGTTAACATTGACCGGGTATACGAAGTAGCGCGAGCTATATCTTGTTTACCATGAAGATCATCCGCAAACATAAAAAGGAAGCGCCCTTTAATTAAATCTTTACATAACCAAAGAGCGTGTCCAGTACCTTTCTGCTCAGCCTGGTGTACATACGTTACTTTTCGACCGTGAAAAGTATCTCCACAGTGTTCTTTAATCTTATCTTCAAGATAACCTGTCACCAAAATTAATTCATTGACAGAAGTTGGGAGGGATTCAACAATATGGTCTAATAAAGACTTTCCTGCCACTTTTATTAAGGGTTTAGGGGTATCTTCAGTTAAAGGTCGAAGGCGAGTACCTTTTCCGGCTGCCAAAATTACGCATTGCATATGTAGAGCAGTATAACAAAAGGGCACGGGTTTTGCTCGCGGCCTTTTGTATTGAAACCATTAGACGCTTACCCGCAAAATAGCCGCTATTTTGCGGGTAAACTTGTTTCCTGATCTCATTCTATGGATCCTACGGACGTGAAGTAGTTATACTCTTACCTCTGTAGCCAAAATAATAAACAACACTCCAGAAGGAGTGTTGTTTATTATTTGTTGCGGGGCCCGGAATCGACATCAAGTTTCTAATTCGCTACGCTCATAAGAACTCGTTGGCTCAGCTCGTCTATTTTTGCTCTTGGAAGGAGCAAAAAACATGACTCCGCTCGTTCAATCCCGACGAGAGCAAAGCAGTTTGCTCTCTGGCCTCCGCAGCCAAAATAATAAACAACACTCCAGAAGGAGTGTTGTTTATTATTTGTTGCGGGGCCCGGAATCGAACCGGGGTCTGGAGGTTATGAGCCTCCCGAGGTACCTCTCCTCTACCCCGCTATATTGTTGGTTTTACTTTTTCAGGAACGGGAGAGTTGTCTCTCCTCATCTCTACGAGATCTGTACACCTTGTCAGTATTTCTTTTCATTCTTCAAGAAATACTAGGCAAGGTCTTGCGGAAGCGTCCCACGCTTCCTCACCCCGCTATATTGTTGGTTTTACTTTTTCAGGAACGGGAGAGTTGTCTCTCCTCATCTCTACGAGATCTGTACACCTTGTCAGTATTTCTTTTCATTCTTCAATGAAAAGTGTCAGTGCAACACGTGATACCATACACTTTTTTATACACTCTGACAACCTAAATAACATCAAATTCTGCAAATACTCTTTTGTATTGAGCAATGGTATTTTGCACTTTATGTTTAGTAAGTATAAAATCTGATCCATCGTGTGCAATACGGTTACGAACCTTGTGTGCCTCCCAAGCATCATTTAAAGTACTCAACTGTTGTGGCGAAATGCTCTTGAGACGCTCACCAAGTGAATTACCTGCATAGCCTCGTTTTTTTAGGATATCATCCAAAATAATATCGGCTTCAATAATGGCAAGTTTCCAATCGTTTGGGTTTTCGGAATCTGAATGTATGAGCACATCTTTTAAACGGTCATTTTTAGCTGCGCCACGGTATAGTTCATCATAAAGCTTTTCAGAATCTCGCAACCCTTGGGTTAGTAAGCCAAAATATAAATTCTTCTGAACGGAAGCATACACATACAAAACCAAAAAAATAATTGAAACAACATACGCTAAAATCGTATAAATTGACCAAAAGACCGCCAAGAATCCAAGAAGACCAGCCAAATGAAAACCGCTAAAAATACCGGAAATATTTATGAAATAACCATCCATTGGATAGGCGGAGGGTATCTTGTCGGCAATAGAATTACTTGACTGTATTAATTTATCGAACATCATAGACTGCTTTCCCCGCAGCAAACAATCGTGCATCACCGCCGTGGGGTCCAATGTATTGTACCCCAACCGGGAGTGACTTTTCCTCTCGCTCTACAGTACCCATAGGGAAAGTGAGAGCTGGTACACCAGCAAGATTTACCGGGACAGTAAAGATATCTTGACGGTACATTGCCAAAGGATCTTCTTTTTCACCCAATTTAAAGGCGGGAGTAGGTGCGGTTGGAGTCAGGATGATATCAACTTTAGTAAACGCAGTATCTAGTTCGTCTCGCATTTTTTTGCGGGCTAGTTCGGATTTTTCGTAGTAGGCGTCATAATATCCAGAAGACAGAACATGAGTACCGAGCAAAATGCGTCTTTTTACTTCAGGGCCGAATCCTTCTGCTCTTGATTTTTCATAAACATCTAGCAGCATATCCCCTTCTGCTGATAATCCGTAGCGAATTCCATCATAACGGGCTAGATTAGAAGAAACTTCGGCCGGCATCACAATGTAGTAGGCTGCCAATCCTTGTTCAAATATAGGTAACTCAATATCGACGACTTTATGTCCGGCTGATTTAAGTAATTCAACATGGGTGTCAAAGGCCTGAATAACATCGGCGTCGACTCCGTCGGCTAGGAAGTTTCGTGGTATGCCGAATGTATACTTATCTTTAACAGACACCTCTGGATAAGTATCCTCAGTGATGGTTGTAGCATCCATAGCGTCAAGTCCTGCCATCAGGCTATGAACCAGTTCTGCATCAGCCACAGAGTTAGTTAGTGGTCCGGCCTGGTCGAGCGATGAACCCATTGCCATAAGTCCATAGCGTGACACGGCTCCATATGTTGGTTTATAGCCAACTAAACCACAATAACTGGCCGGCTGTCGCACTGAGCCACCTGTGTCGGTACCAATAGCTACCGAAACTGCTCCCATAGCCACCGCCGCGGCCGAACCGCCAGACGACCCACCTGGCACCCGGGTAGTGTCGACCGGGTTTTTGGTTGGGCCGAAAGCTGAGTTCTCGGTTGAACCACCCATCGCGAACTCATCCATGTTGGTTGCTCCGATAATAATCGCTCCGGCGGCGCGCAAGCGTTGCACAATCGTAGCGTCATAGACCGCAGTATAATTCTCTAGAATTTTTGATCCGCCAGTAGCTTTCTTTCCTTTTACTAAAATATTGTTTTTCAGAGCAATTGGTACTCCAAGCAAAGGTGGTGTATCAGCTCCATTTTTCCTATACTCTTCAGTCGCTGTTTCAGCTTCCTCAAGAGAGTCTTTGTAGACATCAAGAAAAGCATGGATCTCTCCATTTTTTGCTTGTATGACATCTAAAGCAGCCTGCACCGCTTTGACTGGTGTATAGTCGCCTGAAATAAATTTTGCCCGTAAATCTGAAACTGTTTCCATATTATTCCTCCATCTGTAAAATCTTCTTGACCGACATGAAACGCCCTTCCGTTGAAGGCATTTCCGCGATAATATCTTTACTAAATTCGTTTGGCTGATTAGTTACCTCGTCTTTACGAAAAATATTAAATCGAGCTCCTAATCGTAGTGTCATGTCGGAATTATCGGCAGTTATATCGTTCACGGCACTTACGTAAGACATAATGGAAGAGAGTTCTTTCGGCAAATTTTCCATCTCGGTCTCAGTGAGACGTATTCGGGCCAAGTTGGCCAAATGTTCGATATCTTCTCTTTTCATGCCCCTAGCATACCACTTGTGGTGACACTGGCCAACAGTACCTACCTTTGTGGTGAGGTTAACCTTATACAGGAACCGTCACAAGTTTCCGGAAATCAGTTTCTTT
The DNA here is from genome assembly GCA_047639355.1 of Minisyncoccia bacterium. Taxonomy (GTDB): domain Bacteria; phylum Patescibacteriota; class Minisyncoccia; order Phycocordibacterales; family UBA918; genus OLB19. The sequence goes on from JBLIOC010000008.1 coordinate 5,605, forward strand.
GAGAATTTTAACCCCCAGCAGTTCCGCTTCGGTAGCTTTGCTCCCCGGCTCAGCCCCCACAACTACATAGTTTGTATTCTTTGAAACACTGGAAGTAACTTTCCCACCAAGTTGACGAACGACATTTTTAGCTTCGTCTCGGGTCATTGATTCGAGAGTTCCAGTCAATACAAAAGTCTGTCCATTTAATTTATTTGACTGTGTTTGTTTGGTTGGATTTTCTATCTTCAGGTGCGGCAAAAGTTCAGACAAGGTTTTTTTATGAGTATTATCAGTAAACCAGGAAACTAAAGATTCAGCCACAGTTTCTCCGATACCATGAATCGCTGCAACTTTTTCTAACGAGGCTTTTTTAACCTCTTCAAGCGAACCAAAAGAATCGGAAATTAGTCGGGCGTTTTCTTCACCCACATTTTCAATCGAGAGACCAACAAGTAGTCTATGGAGGGGGACGAGGCGAGCAAAATCGATTGCTTCAATAACATTTTGCGCTGCACGTTCTTTAAATCCTGGTAAATCTTTCAGGTCACCTTCAGTCAGTGTAAATAAATCTGCGTAGCTCGAAATAAGACCATATTCCAAAAGAGCATCAATAATCTTCGGTCCTACCCCGTCAATATTTAAAGCACCCTTCGAGACAAAATAATACAAGCGGTGTCGATGAAGCGCTCCGGAGTCTTTCGACACACAACGATAAGCAGCTTCTCCAGGAACTCGCTCGATAGAACCGTCATCACCGCATTCCGGTACAGTTTTGGGAAATCTATATGATTTAGTTTTTACTGGACGAAGAGACCCCATCACCGAAAGTATTTCAGGAATAATATCACCAGCTTTTCTAAGTACCACCGTGTCGCCAACCCTGACGTCGAGCCGCGCAATATTATCTTCATTATGAAGCGTTGCCCGAGAAACTATTGAGCCATCAATCAGCACTGGTCGCAAATGCGCCACCGGCGTAACCACACCAGTTCGACCAACCTGCAAGGCAATATCTTCGATTACAGTAGTCGCTTCTTCAGCTGGAAATTTATAAGCCATACCATACCGTGGTGATTTAGCAGTGTAACCAAGCAGTTTCTGAAGCTTTATATCATTTACCTTCATTACCACTCCATCAATAGCGTGCGGGAGTTTATCGCGTTGCTTAACCCACTTATCATAATAAAGCTGCACCTCGTTAATTGATTTACACAGCTCTGAATTATCGCTAACTGGCAACCCAAGTTGACGGAGCAGTTGAAGCTCTTCCCATTGGGTTTGTGGGACACTAACACCAGTATCACCAACCTCAAGCAAATCAATATCATAGACAGTCAGTGACAACTTGCGCTTGGCGGCTACCGCCGGGTCGAGTTGGCGCAGTGAACCGGCGGCGGCGTTACGTGGATTCGCAAATAACGGTTCCCCCGTTTGTTCACGCTCCTTGTTGATACGAGCAAATTCCTTCTCCCCCAACCAAACTTCACCAATACAAATCAAATCAACTGGTAGCTTTAAAACCTTTGGTAAAACAGATATTGTTTCTGCAGTATGGGTTACATTCTCACCAATCACTCCGTCGCCGCGAGTGGCTGCTTGTATTAATTTTCCGGCCTTATATTCAACCACTAACTTCAAACCATCAATCTTATGCTCGGCTACATACGAAAGTTTACTAGGTGACTGATCTGCCTCCTGAATAAGACGCTTTAAACGAAAATCCCAATCGCGCAACTCGTCTTCTGTAAAAACATTATCAAATGACCACTGTCGGACAATATGTTTAACCTTTGAAAAAGCTTCATTCACTGCTCCTCCGACAGCTTCTGAAACGGTGCTCACTCTACCTTCAGTTGCCAACTCTAATTGTTGCAGCTCAATAACCAACGTGTCATACGCCTGGTCACTGATTTCTGGCTTATCTTCTTCATGGTAGCGTTTATGGTGATACTCCACAGTCTCACGCAGCTTAGGTAAGCGCTGACGCTGGTCTTTTGTACTCATGGTTATAATTGTAGCAGTACTTCGCGCTGAACGACACCATAGCCATCTATAGCATCACATGATTTATTGTAACCTTGTACGGAAATCACGGTACAACGAGACCCGGGGTCACACGTCATATCATCTCCCTCTGTATAACCAGGAATAAGAGCAAACATGTTTGTAACAGTCATACCTACACCGGATGCAGTCGATGAAGCAACTAAAGTATAAATTTGCGTACAGCGCGAATTACCATCACCCCAACTGAATGAATATTCGTATAAAAATGCTTCTCCATCATCTTCCACGTCTGGAGACGTGTTCAATACATTTGAGTCTGCCTCAACATTAAAACAAGAGGGGGCTGGGTTTAAAGGCTCGCCATTCTCCATTTTATCTGAGCTCTTTCTCCTCCAATAGCTGGCACACTCCAAACCGGCGTTAGCGGCATGAAACGCTAGCTCAGATTCCTTTGCAATTGTAGACAACCTCACTTGCTTGATAGAAAGCTCAAGAATAGACATGCCAATTGACAAGACTACTCCAACTACAATAAGTGTCATCAAGAGAGCAAACCCGGATTCTGAAGATTGTTTATTCATATTAACTTCCATACACATTAAATAGATAGGTTTCAACCACCACCTCCTGTTCCGCCCTCTGTGAACCTGTTCGCCAAGTTACTTTGGATTCTATTCTAACCTCACGGTCTGGTTCTGTTACTTCAAATTTAATAACTCGGGTGTATACTGTTGTTTCATTTGCACCTTCAGTATGAGTGTAACTGGCACGTGTGAAAGCACTATCATCATAATAAAGCTTACAGTTGGTACCCGAACAAGAAACCGGAGCCTTTAGTGAGCCGGTCGAATCAGTATTTAGTTCCAGACCACATCCGTTGCCAGTAAAACATTCGTCATAATCTCCACCAGAGTCGTTGACAAAATAATCCCATACATCTGCTAAATCAGCTGGAAAATTTTCTAACAATAAATCGTCACGAGCTTTTTGGGCAATTTCTGCCCCTTCTTGAGCCAAGAAGAAAGCCGTTACCTGCTCACTTGAAAAACTTACACTACGAGCTGTTGTGGCACTAATAGCCATCGGACCAGTAATTACAATCAGTAAAATGCTGATTGCAACCAAGGTCTCGACGAGACTAAAACCATTTTGTGTTAAGTTATATTTCATATATCAAGAGTTCTTTGAACTACAGTCGTCTGGATTCGGTATGGTTTGCCGGTGGAGTCGCTAGATTCACGGGCCTCAATAAATATTGTCACAGCAGCCTGGTCCACTTCAGTCGGATCGGAATCTAAAGACTCACTTCCAGAAACAAAGAACTCAGCGTTGGTTATATAAATACCAGACGAGACTATCGACTGTGGAGCATCATTTCCAACCCGCCGCATAATTTTACCATCATTCTCAAATCCGGTCTGATCATAGAAATACAAAATCCTATCCGCGCCACCAGTGACACTATTTCCCCCTTCTATGAACGAGATACCTTGTAAGGACCTTGAGCCAGAGTTCCCTTCATCACAATCGTTTGTGCCATCAAGCGTACTTTGATCCGCAGCCGTACTAAATAGCCCGCCGGGGTTTGCTCTTGCTACACAATAATAATTTGTACCGGTTCTAATCTCTCGCGTCATACTGTCGATTGCAAAAGAGAGGTTAGTCATTACTGTCTGCTCAGACTGCAACTGCTCGTTAGTGGCAACCAACATCAGCAAAGCTCCGACAGATATTGTAATAACTACAGAGAAGAGTCCTAGCGAAACAATCATTTCAACAAGACTGAAACCAAGTTGTGAAGTTGAGCGAAGTTTCATAATATTATATTGATTTTACAGTAATCTGCCCAGTTGAAGTGATTTCCACTGTACGGAATACCAAAGAATCATTGACGCTAGCAATATCTATCTCAACACTCGTCGGAAACACTTCGACAGCACCACTAAAAAAGCGAGCGTCAAAATTTGGTCGTTCAAAAACCACTGATAACGTGTCGTAATCATTGACACCAGCTCGTATTTCACTAATTTCAAATCGCTTGTCAATTTCTCCCTGAGCACCATACTCTTCGCCCGCATCATAACCATCACCATCTAGATCACGGAAAATTTTATACCGCGAATTATTGGCTGCACTGCTGTCAAAATGTATGCCGAGAACAGAACGAAAAATTCCGGGGGCTATGTCACCACTTGAACTAACTGCGGACATTTGAACTTCACGGGTTTGCAGGGCAATTTCAAAAGCTTGACCACGAAGTAGAATTGCGCTGTTGAATGAATCTTGCCGAACAAGGATAGTGGCGGACACTATAGCCATGATACTAATACTAACCATCAACTCAATTAGACCAAAACCACCCTGGCTAAGCTTCCGATGAGCGCTAGATATTTTTCTACGTAAAACTAAAGAGTTCCAAGACATTAAAATGTGTGAGTAGGATTATTAGACAACTTGCCACTAAAAACGGTGCAAACGGTACAGCACTTTTCATTGTAAGGCCTATGCCGTTTAAATGTAATGAATCTTTTCCCCTTCTTATTTTTAGGTAGCCAATAATAAGCAAACTTATTATTGCTCCAACCCAAAATGAAAGCACTATAAATGAAAAAACTTGTTCAGTACCAACCAAAAGACCCAACGGAATAGCTAGTTTCACGTCACCGAATCCCAACCAGGTTCCGTTAGATATAAACCATAGAAAGAAAAGGAAGGCTGACCCAAAAAGTGCTGCTACTACTTGCCATACCAAAACGTTAATCTCAATTGGGTATTGTGTGAAATCGTACACAATAGAAAGTACTACCATTACGGTTAGTATTAATGTTAAAGAATCAGGGATAATAAAATGGTACAAGTCATAGACAGTAATAATAACCAAGAGTGAGAAAATGACCCACAAGAGACCTATCGCTATCACATCGAGAGTGAGAGTAAGACTGAGTGAGAACAAGAGCCCGGTGCAAAGTTCTACTAGAAAATACCGGGAAGGAATTTTGCAGCCACAAGTTCGACATCTACCCCGCAAGGCCAAGTATGACAGCAGTGGGAATAATTCGAACCAGCGTAATCCTGTACCACAAGAAAGGCAGTGAGAATGACCGCTTAAAGATTTACCAGTGTGAAAACGATATATGTAGACATTAAGAAAACTACCAATAATTACACCAAAACCAAAGGCGATTAGGTACAGGGATTGTATCGGTACCAGCAGTGCTTCAAGTGAGTACATATGGTAATTTTATGGGCATGATAACTGTACTGGACTGGTGGTGAGAGCCGCTGGTATTTCCTTTTGAGCTCCACCATTATCAACACACCAGTGTGCCGTACCCATAGGGGCCGAGACAGCGTAAGAGGTAGTGTCACTGTTGCATGTCACTGTACTTGAGGCAATCGAATTAATAGAGGCAATAAGAGCGACAATCTTGGCGGACGACGCAAAACCATTTGAACCACACACTGTATCAAAGGTAAACGTTTGAGATTCATCGATAGCCGCCCGTTTGGCAATACTACCCATTTCTGACATAACCTTAGCGTCCTTTCCCTGTTGTCTTGCGTCGTTTAGGGAGGCTAAGACCACTGAGGCGAGAATTCCAATAATGGCAATCACTACCAATAATTCAACTAACGTGAAAGCTTTTTGTAAAAACTTCATATCTACAAATTATAACCTAACCACCTCATACATTCACTTAGTTACAAACAAAAAAACCGCCAACTGGCGGTTTTTTTGTTTTATTTCAAAAAAGTGAAATTATATACACACTTCGCCACTCGCTGCAAGTGGTGTTGCTGTAAGGCTGGCATTTCCAGTTGAGTCGACACACCAATACTGCACAGCAGCTCCATTTAGGGCATTCAACGGTGCAGAAATTGCATAAGCTGCAGCATCACTATTACAGTTAACAGTGGTACCAGCCTGTACAACTCCGTTCATAACGGGGACGCCAGTACTCTCAGCCCGGTTATTTATTGCTGCATCCATTAAAGTTGCAATCTGATTACCTGGAAGACACACTGTAAGATATGAATAACCAGCCTGGTTATAAATAAGTTCAGCCTGCGAACGGGCGTTTCCAATTGATTGTTTGATTGCTGCATCTTGACCACCATCTCGTGCGTCATTTAGAGACGCAAGAACTACAGCAGCCAAAATACCGATAATGGCGATCACGACGAGAAGCTCGATAAGTGTAAAGCCTCTTTGTAATGTTTTTTTCATAATAATTTATTTTCTATTAACTCATTAATCTCACTTTTTCAGATATCAGCTGCGTATCTGAAAAAATAATGATCTACGTTGTACGTAGCTTCCTTTATTATACGTCTTATAAATTATATTTAGGAGGCGTGTGGGGAAAAGTATTAGAACGCACTGGCCAGATTGTAGATTGGCATCAATACCGAGGCGAGCAAAACACCTACTCCTAGACCAAGAGCCACAATCATTGCTGGCTCAATAAGTCCAATGAGGGTATCTACAGCATTATTTACTTCTCTTTGATAGAAGCGAGCTAGCGTTGAAAGAATATTTCCCAAACTACCTGTTTCCTCTCCGACCTTTGCCATTTGGGTTAAAACACCAGGAATTTCTGGATATTCTGCAATAGAATCAGCAAATGAACGCCCTCCCTTAACTTCAGTCAAAGCAGATTCGATAATTTCTTTGTAGACCGCATTATCTACAACGTCAGCCGTAACCTCAAGGGCTTGTACGATAGAGATACCGCTGTCAAGCATGGTTGACATGTTGTCACAAATTCGGGTCAAAAGAAGTTTTTGTTGCAAGTCTCCCAAGTACGGTACTGAGATAGTAAATTCATCAATTGCCCTCTTTCCGACATCAGTTTTTGAAAAATTCCAAAATCCCACCCCAGCACCAGCAATGGCAATTAAAATTAGTACTATGTAGTCAACCATGAAATCTGAAAGAGCAATAACAATTTTTGTGTAAATTGGTAGTTCCTGACCTGAGTCAATTAAGATTGATGCAATATTAGGAATTACTAAAGTAAGCATTAATCCCATAACCACAAAGAAAATACCAATAACGAATGCTGGGTATATCAAGGCGTTTTTGGCTTTAGAAACAATTTCATACTGCCGATCAAGATAGTCTGCCAAATAACTGAAAGATTTCTCTAACGAACCAGACTCCTCACCCGCCCGAACTAAGTTTACGTAAAATGAGGAGAATATTCTTGGATGAGCAGCTAAAGAGCGTGAAATGGAACTACCTCCTTGTAAATCTTCAACGATACTATTCATCGTTGTTCGGAGTAAAGGATTTTCTACCTCAGCTGACAACAGACGAAAAATTCGCAGCGGTGATACTTGAGCTTGAAACAGCGTAGATATTTGCCTAGATAAGATTACCAAATCTTTACTAGAAACAGATTGGAAAAATGAAAACTCTATGTTGAGAACATTTTTAAGTGCTCCACCATTACCGACTTCATCAATAGATAATAAAGTATAACCCCGTTTTTGTACCGCAGAAATAGCAGCGTCAACTGTCGAAGCTTCTACAGTTCCTTCACGTTGTTCGTTTTTACCATCTACAGCTTTATAGTTGAAGAGCATAAAAATATAACTTAAATTAGTCGTTCAAGACCTTTGGGATTTACGGAGTAAGTAAAGGCGTTCTCTACTGTAATGTCACCGTTTTGAACTAAACGAGCTAATGATCTGTTTAATCCAATCATACCTGACCCAAGACCTGTTTCAATAACAGATGGAATTTCATGGATTCGATTCTCTCTAATAAGATTACTGACTGCGCTGTTATTAATGAGCAGTTCATAGGCAGGTACTAATCCACCAGTAATGTGAGGAACAAGCCTTTGTGAAAAAATCGCAATCAATGATCCAGCTAACTGAACACGAATTTGATCTTGCTGATCTCCAGGAAACGAGTCCACAATACGATTGATAGTTTGAGCAGCATCATTTGTGTGCAAAGTTGAGTAAACCAAGTGACCGGTTTCTGCAGCGGTCACCGCTGCTGATATCGTCTCGGCGTTACGCATCTCACCAACCAAAATAACATCGACATCTTGTCTAAATACGGAATTTAGAGCAGTTTCAAAATTCTTTGAGTCAGACCCGATTTCACGTTGGTCAATAAGAGACTTCTCATCCTCATACACGTATTCAATCGGGTCTTCAATAGTCACGATATGTTCAGCTCGAGTTTTATTTATAGTGTCCACCATTGCCGCCAATGTGGTCGACTTTCCTTGCCCTACAGGTCCTACACAAAGAAAAAAGCCTTGTGTACGTTGCGTGAAACTTTCTAGAATTGGGGGTAAATTCAAATCTTCCATACTTCGAATTGTGTTTGGAATTAGGCGAAGAGCAAGACTCAATTCCCCACGTTGACGGAAAGAGTTACCACGGAAACGGATTCCTTCGGCATTTTCATAAGCAAAATCTATCTCCGACATTTCTTTAAGGCGGGCAAAAAAGTCGGGCTGCAACAAAACTTTAGCAAATCCATGGATATCGGAATTAACTAAGATTGGTTTTTTTACTAGAGGTATTAATGTTCCTGCTACTCGAATTAACGGGTGAGAGCCAACCGAAAGATGTAGATCGGAGGCCTTCTCTTTCAAAATCAGTTCGATTAGCGAATTTAGTTCTAGCTTGTAGTCTACTGTCATATTTATTTTTTTATGAGTTTTTGGACTTTCTTTACCACAGCGCTTGGAATGGCTTCCGATTTAATAATATATCCTACCGCACCAGCCTCTGATGCTTCTTTTATATCTTCTGACTGACCTTGATTTGAAAGAACGATACACTTTGCATCCAAGTCTGGAAAATTCTTTTTGATGGCTTTTATAAGTTCTACACCAGACATTCCTGGCATAATCATATCAAGAAGAATCACGTCAAAATCAGGATTTTTTTCAATCGCTCTAAGCGCAGCGGTTGCTCCATCTGTAACGGAAACTTCATATCCACCTTCAGTGAACTTCATTGCGTACATATCACGCAAAAATTCGTCATCATCAATTAGAAGTAATTTCATCACCTTCCATTATAGCCTCTGAGATTTCAATCTCTTGAAAGTTATCGACAGTATCCAAACCTATTTCTTCCTCAGCTAAGGACTCAGTACCGATATCTGTTCCAAAAATATTCATTTCTTCGTAAGGGATTTCGTGGTTAAGGGCTTTTATGAGTGAGTCCTCTTTAATAGTTATAAACCCATTTTTGCGAGCTGATTGGAAAAACTCTTCTTCTGACGCGTTCTTGAGGATAAGTTCTTGCATCTCGTTATCAACCGCCAACACTTCGGTTACCGCTGTCCGACCACGGTACCCAGTTGAACAACCAGGAGTAGGTTCTGGATGGAGCATAGTTTGTTTAGTAGTAATATGATGATGATATTTTTTTGGTAACGAACGGAAAGTTTCACTTATTCGGTGCTCTGTACTCACGTCAATTTTTTCTTCTGTACCTGTTCCAGGACAGAGTGTTCGGGCAAGACGTTGTGCAATAGCCATCTTGAGTGTCGGAGCAATAAGATACGGATCGACTCCCATGTCGATCAGACGAGGTATAACACCAATTGCACTATTAGTGTGAATAGTTGAAAGCACTAAGTGTCCGGTAAGAGCAGCTTGGATAGCAAGTTGTGCCGTTTCTTTGTCTCGAATCTCACCCACCATGATAATATCTGGATCTTGACGAAGAGCTGCTCTCAATCCTTTTGCAAAAGTATAACCAATCTCTGGCCTTACTTGTGACTGACTTACTCCTGACATATTATATTCAACTGGATCTTCGAGTGACATAACGTTTTTTGAATTAGTGTCTAACTCTTGAATCATTCCTCGAAGAGTAGTTGATTTACCCGAACCTGTTGGACCAGAAATCAAAATAATACCAAATGGTTCCTGTATCACTTTTTTAATAACTTCCATATTGGCAACAGAAATTCCACTCTCCTCTAAAGAGCGTGCACCTCTACTTGTATCTAAAATTCGCATTACGACCTTCTCGCCATGATTGGTTGGCAAAACAGATACTCGAAAATCAATCTTCGTGTCATCAAAAGTCGCAGAGAAACGGCCGTCTTGCGGTTTTCTTCTTTCATCAAGTCGCATAGATGAAAGGATTTTTACTCTAGCAACTACAGCCATGTGGACGTTTTTAGGTAATTCAAGACTTTTGGCCAAAAGACCATCAACACGAAATCGCACGCCAACTTTTTCTGGACTCGGCTCAATATGAATATCTGAAGCATTTCCATCAACGGCATAGCGCAAAATAGTTGCCACGATCTTTGTTACAGGAGCATCCTCTTCAATATGATCAAAGGTGCTCTTGTCTGTATCAGGACTCTCTTCTAAACCTGCTGAGATTTCTGCATCAAGTTCTGTTTCGATTGTTTCAAGAGCATCAACAACATCACCTTCCAAGTTCGCGTAGAAAACCAGCACTTTTTCAATATCTGCATCAAGCATGTACACGAGTCGATACGGTAGATTATGTCTAGTACTAATGAAATTAAGAGCTTCTCGCATCTGCAGGTCATCGGGTTCATTTGCCGCAACAACCAAAACCTCATCTTCTATCATAAGAGGAGCCATGCGGTAGTGTATCGCTGAATCTACAGAGATATAATTTAGTATTTTTTGGGCAACAGAAAAACCTTCGGGAATAAAAAAACTCGGTACCTCATAATACTGAGACATGTACTTCAGTACATCAGGCTGGGTCATTCCTAATTCAAGTAATACAGACTCGTATGAGCGGCCAGTATCAGAGATAATCTGCTCTGCCTTTTTAATGAAAGTTTCGTCCACTTCACCTTGCTGTTTCAGTACTTTTAGTGGGTCCATAGTTATTAGATACTACTATTAAGTCTTGTTAGAAATTGGCGAAGGGGTCTGGTCGCCCGATAGGTTGTTCTTGGACTTGTGTAGTAAAACTACGTAATAAAGAAAAACGCTCATCTTCGAAAAAATTAATATCTAGGGTTGCCTGACTGAGAATATTAGTATAGACAATAAAAACACTGGTGCTATTGAGCATATCCTGTACCATTTGGTCATTTGTCTCAGAACTGATAGAGGATGTAGCGTTTTGAACGAACATATAATAGCCAGCAAAAGTAATAGTGATGAGTCCAAGTACGATTATAAGATTTGTAGTCGTTTTTCCCATATTAAAATGTTAATTGATCACTGTAAGTCTGTGACTGGTATGTATAAGTAGCAAGGGTGATTTCGGTTGATAAAACATCTCCTTCTTTGGGCTGAACATCTATCTTTCTAACCTCTAGTGGATAATGGTTCTTCTCTATCAAATAGAGCAAATTTTTCAACTGACCGTAGGTCCCTTCAATAGACAGGGTAAACTTATGCTCCGCTAGCAAGTTTATATCGTCCTCTTGAGCATACTCTTTTTTACTGTTACTGTTACTGTTTTCATCTAAATAAACAGAGTTAAGATATGTAACACCTGCTTCTCTAGAAATAAGCAGCAAGTCGCGATGTACTGAAACATAATCAATCGCATCGGGTAAATATGTAAGTAGCTTATTTTTATCAATATTTGACACACTTTCTAAACGAGTCACAAGTGAAGTTAATTGTTTATTGACAACTACTACACTTTCCCGTTTTTCTTTATAAACAATAACTGTATCCTGAACGGAGGCAATTTCATTAAGCGAGGGTCGCACATAAGTAAAAACAATAGCAGACGAGACCAGAATCATTGTAAGTTGAGAAAATAAACTGTTAGGAATCATATATTTTCTTCATTAGTATCAAGCGCGTCAACTTCCGCTTCTGATACAGGAGTAATTTCTTCACTGATTACCACAGGCTGTTGGATGGACTCTTTATTAGGAGTATGAGGGATAGAGGATAGCGGAACACCTAGTTCGGTAACAAATGTAACGATCAATTCTCCCAGCTCAACTTTACGCGCAATAGCTTCTTCCAATGAAGTTATTTCGATAGTAGCCAAATCAGAAACTTTAACCGACTCTACAATTGGTTTTTGATGTTTGTATACATCACGTTGAAACATAGCGGAGTCAAAAGAGTCGGTTTCAATTTTTGCTACAACAATATATTTATTATCATCTTCGTCACGTTCAGCGTTAAGTGAAATTATTTTTACCGTATTGATAGTAGCTGCTTCCAGGGACTCGAGTACAGAAATGAATGAGACACCTTTTTTCATAATGTCTGAAGCTTGCGTTAGACGTGAGTCAAAGTCTATAACTTTTTGCATATCAGCCTTACTAAAAGTTTTAATTTCGGAATCGAGTGCAACTATCTCAGTATTCAATTGTCCATCTACATAACTACCATAAATATATACGCCACCAGATGATAGTAATGTAGCAAACACAAGAATGTAGCCAATAATAGTGAAGAGGTATATGTGACGCACCGGTCCGTTACGTTTTTTCTTACCGGCCGGATCACGCTTTGGAATAAATGAACTTTTAGAAGGATCTTCCATACTCGTTATTATACTCTTAAATCTTTAAATGTAATATTTTCACTGTGGAGACCTATTCAAAAACTCGCATCGCTGCACCAAGCGCAACAGCGAATGATGGGCCTATTTCGTGCATTGTATCTTCCATGAAGGCTGGGTAGGCAACTTTAGAAAAAGGATTTACCATAACCACCTCACGACCTAATATTTCTTTTAGATACTTTTCCATACCAGGAAACAAAGCTCCTCCACCAGCCAAATACAGAGTACTTACAGTAACGCCAGTCTTCTTTTCATACTCGCGTAACACTTGATTGAATTCTCGAAAAACTCGTTCATAACTTTTATCATGAGCTCTCTTCATATCAAAAAAAGTGTCAGCGTTTTTATCAGCGGCAAATTTTATTTCTTCAGCAGCTTGAAAACTAATTCCGAGAGCCTTAGAAATTTGCTTAGTAGCAACGGCTCCTCCGGCACGAATGCGATACATACGCATGAGTAGTCCTTTGTTTGCGATATAGAGTTTTGAAGAAGTTGCTCCTATATCAATAACTGCGATGTTAGGCTCGTCACTGCTATATAAACCTCGAATCAGACTAAAACATTCAATCTCTGTTGGAGGTTGTGTGAATCCGGCAAATTGCATTAAAATTTTAAATCTTTCGAGAGCAGAATTTTGAATTGCCGCAATGAGTATATTTCGATAATTTGTTTCATCTTCACCAGCTTCAGTCTTATTAACATCAACCTCCGCCCAGTCGAGCGTCACTTCACTAAGTGATACTGGAATAACTTTACGTGCCTCAACTCGAACTAAGGAGGCTATATCGACATCTTCGTCAGATTCTATAGTAACGTTAGTAACAAAACTAGAAGAAAGCGGCATAGCAAACACAGCGCTCCTAGACTGCACAGCAGACTCACGAATTATGTCTACCAATGCCTCTTGTTCTTGTTTAGTATTAAGAACCACAGATTCTCCGATTTGCTGTTGGGAATAGGGGCCCAGCTGTACTTCACCATAAGTAGCCAAGGTAATAACTCCGTTTCGTTGCTGAAGCTCGACAACCTTCATCGAGGATGAACCAATATCAATTCCGACTACACCGTCAACAGACGCTTGTCCCTTACTAACCGATGTTAATATGTTACTTACAAAGTTCATAATATATTCCATTACATTCTAACATGAAGAAATACCTACACTCACTTTTTATGCATAAGTTACTAACAGAGTTTTTTAATTTCCTTTTCCCTCCCTCGGGTAAAGAAGAGTTACTTTTTAAGACTAAACTGACTACTTTACTAACCCTTTATCAGCCGGGAATTTTTCAAAACATAAAATATCTTTGTCCGTACTCGAAACCAATAGTACAAGCAGCTATCATTGAAAATAAATTTCATCATAACCAATTAGCAGCTCAACATTTAGGAAGAATCTTAAAACAATGGGTTTCGACACAAACACAGAAAACGCTATACGTACCCATCCCACTTGGTAAACAAAGATTGCGTCATCGTGGTCATAACCAGGTAGAAACTATCCTGAAAACAATCATTGATAAGGCACATATAAATAACAAATTATTGCAACGAAGAATTGAGACCTTACCACAGTCAAAGTTAAGTAAAACAGCTCGGCAAAAAAACTTACAAAATGCCTTCCAATTTATTCCTAATGACACTGATTTTTTAAATTATTCCCAAATTGTACTGATCGACGACGTGCTAACAACCGGAGCAACACTACATGCGGCACGGACAGCAATTACTCCCCACCTCCCACCAAACCTTTCCTTAGTCTGTCTCGCTATTGCTCATTAAAAATAATTAACGTAAAAATACAACATGGTTACGTTTTGTGATGTATACCATTTTCTAATACTAAATTTTAATAAAAAAATTAGGGTACGCGTTGCGCACCCTAATTTAGCCTACAGAGAAGATTCTTCCTCTACAGCTATATAGACTTTATTTCCTCCTGTTTCCTTTGCTTTGTAAAGAGCATTATCGGCTGACTTCATTAGACTGTACGGCAAGCCGTCATTCCAACAATCCGCGCAAGCCAATCCAATACTAACTGTAGTTCGAAAATCATCTGGAATACCTTTTTCCAAACTAAAGTCTATTGTCAACACAGCTTCTCTTAGCTTTTCAGCCACGACCGTCGCATCTTTCAATGAAGTATTCACTAGGACAACGACAAATTCATCCCCTCCCATACGGCCGACCATGTCGGTATTCCTATGAACTACAAGCTTGATAGCTATCGCAATCATTTGCAAAACCCTATCGCCGGTGGGGTGACCATATTTATCATTTATCTGCTTGAAGCGATCTGAGTCAATCATCATTAGACTGACCGGTTCGAATGGGAGAACATCGTGTGACCGTCGATCGTTAATTCTTGTCACCGGCTCAGTTCCCAACAATCTGATTAGGCCTTCATCAATAGCTTTTCTATTTAGCAATCCGGTTAAATGATCAACAGTCAGCAATTCCTTAAGTTCTGAGATATTTCGCGCCTGTTTCCTGGTATGACTTTTTTCTAAAGTAATTTGTAAAGTAATAAATACAATTAGTAGAATAACGAAAAAAATTTCTAAATAAGTAAATATGTATTCTTGCATTTCTTCACCTCTTTATTTCAATGAGCTTTGATAAGCTATATATACTATATAAATATAGCCTTGTCAAAACTTTACCCGGTTCCCTTATATACAACCTTTAGATGTAAAAAATTCTGTGACTGTTGGAGAGTCTCCGGCTTTAATTTCTTCAACCCTCTTACTTCCAAGCTTTTCCTCAAAACACACAGCTTGAGCCGGCGTAATACTAGACAGAACATCGGCGGGATCCACTCCAAATGTTTCCAGCACCTTTTCTTGAGTTGGTGAAAGAAGTGGATTTCTGTCTTCGGTCACATCTGACTCAGAGTCAGATGTAATCACGTCTGTGTCAACCGAACTATTAACAATAGTCATATAAAAATATCCCCCGAACAAGAGCAGTACAAAGAAAATTACTCCGAGTGTAATAAAGAAGACTTTAAAAAAAGATTTCATATGGAATATTCTGTAGATATTAGCTAATAATAGGGTGGTACTCTACTAAAGAGTATCACAATAAAAGTTGACCAAATCTCCTTCGTGTATAGGAATTGAAATCACTCTACCGATCTTCTCAAAGGCCATAGACACTTCACGTGAGGTTTGGACGAACCCGTTTCACTAACCACCTTTTTTATATCACCTCTTGCGGTTACTAGAATTTCTATCTAACCGGTAATATCGGTAGTTCCAGCTGTATACACACAAAACCCAGCTGCTATAACTGCGCAACTACTACTAAAGTTTTTATAACTAAGGAGATTTTTATACGTTTATTATAACAATAATACATTGTAGAATGGGAGCTACTATCAAAGGTTACGTTAGCTTAATTTGTAGCTATCTAAGGATGTCAGCAGACACAATGAAAAGAAAAACAGCTCTCTGTGAGAGCTGTTTTAATATTCACTTTATTACGGTTTACACGTCTATATCGTCATCAGAAGAATCATCTGCTTCATCGTCGACAGAGTCGTCATCTGAACCATCTTCATCTTCATCATTATCTTCATCTTCATCTTCATCTTCATCTTCATCTTCATCTTCATCTTCATCTTCATCTTCATCTTCATCTTCATCTTCATCTTCATCTTCATCTTCATCTTCATCTTCATCTTCATCATTATCTCCTCGGTCCTGCATGTGTTTCTTTACCTCTGCTAGTCGTTCTATTATAGCAGCAATTTTATCTTCCTTACTTAAACCCTCGAGACTAGTCTTGAATTCCTCTTTGTCAGCTTTGAACTCCTCTTTCACTTCTTCTTTACGCATTTTGAACTCTTCTGTCTCTTTCTTGAAATCTTCTTTCTTTTCTTCGAGTTCCGCTTTGCGGGAAGTAATCGTCTCTCGAATATTCGCAATGAATTCCATCATGGCTGCCCGCTTCTCTTCTACGCCCAACCCTTCTAGGCTAGCTGCAAATTCTTCTTTGTTTATTTTGAATTCGGCTTTCTTTTCTTCTCTGTTGATTTTGAAATCTTCTTTCTTTTCTTCGAAAGCTTCTTTCCGAGCTTCTCTATTTGTCTCGAAAGCAGCCTTACGTTCAGCAATCATTGCACGCAGGGATGCAATCTGCTCTTCCATTGCCGCTCGTTTAGCAGCATTTTTCCCACCATCGTCTTCGTCATCCATTTCGTCTTCAACCATATCATCTTCTTCGTCTGCGTCATCCACTGCGTCTTCATCAGTATCTATTACTTCAGAATCTGTAGTAGTTACTTCCTCAGCTTGAGCTGCAGTAATACCAACGGTAAAAAATGCAAAACACATAGCAGCAACTATTACGAAAGCTGCAATGTGGTTTTCATATGTTTTAGTAATCTTCATATCTTAATATTAATTTAATTATTTCTAACTTTATGCCAACACGTAAAGAGACCGCCCCTTTCAGGATGGCCTCCATTGGTTACTTTTTACCACATAAACCTGCGTACTCACACCAAGCGGTGGGGATAATGATTATACCTAAACTTACTTAAGTAGACTGCTTAGTATTGGACTAACCCTTTCGGCAATAATCTTATATCCGAAATCATTTGGATGAATACTGTCGGACATAAGTTCAGGATGGCCAATAAGGCCGTCAAGCACATTTGGAATGTGGGCAGTTCCATAATTTTTCGACAGTTTCATAAAGTCACTTTTGAAATTATCTTTTAGGACACCGCCACGTACCCCCAAAATAATTACTATCGCCCCCGACTCATGAATTGATTCGATTATGAATCCTAGATTAGAAAATGTTTCTTCTTTAGGGATTTTTTGTAGGTAGTCGTTACCACCCAAAAGCAGTAAAACTATTTTGGGATTACTTTCCAATACATCGTTTAGTCTACCGCGGGCGTCTCTTGTCGTATCCCCTCTTTTACCGAGATTAACAATCGGTACGTCTACTTTTCTAGACAACTGACTCACAAAGTCATTACCATTAGTTGAGCCAACGCCTTCTACCAAGCTGTCACCGAAGGCGACAATAGTTGTTCCTGACGAAGGATAATTTGTGATTGTTTGAGTACTGGCGGACAGTACAAAATAAATTGTAATAGTCGCAACCAAGCCAGCAACAATGAGAGAAAGTTTTTTCATAAAATAACTATACCAAAAGTTCCTACAAACTATAGCTATCTAAATCTGCTACGGTCAACTCCGTTTTGTTCAACATACCAATTGCATTAAAAAAATTCTGACCTTAAGTGATAATTCATCATATTTTCTTCAAAAACTTCCCCTCCATCCGAGTGAATAACTTCTTGCAAATGTGAATGTTCAGATGTATATACAACCCTATCTGCGTCACTTGATTTTAATCTAGTGTTTTTCAGTATATTTAGAACAAGAAGGACTCTGTCCTAACTTTTTAAAAAAACTATAGTGTCGGAAGTCGACAGTTTATCATTGTAAACATAGCCATTATTTTTGTATTCCTGCAGACCCTTTATATCTTTTATTTTATTTTTTATAATCCAAACAGCCATCTGTCCACGTTGTTGCTTAGCGAACAAACCAATTGTTTTCGGGTGCCCATTTTTAAGATTTTGAAACTTTACGTCGATTTTTGGATTCTTAATGTCATTAAAATTTATTGCCTTTGCATATTCAATCGAAGCTAAATTTATTATCAACTCACTTGGCTTTAGTGTTTTTATTATCGCGGCCGTCAAAATTTTATTCCAGTACTCATATAGATTAGAACATTCACTCTTCCCCTCAGTAATAGCCAATCGAGTACTCATTTCTAATCTGTACGCCCTTATGTAAGTTAAGGGGGTCAGTAGACCATAAAACCCCGAAATTATACGTAGGTTTTTTTGCATATATTCAATTTCTTTTTTATTAAAAATACTATCTGCAAAGGCTGTGTAGACGTCACCACGAAAAGTAAAAATAGCTTGCTTAAAATTATATTCTCCATATTTATCTTTCTTTTGAAGTTTGAATGACGACCGCCAGTCCTGAAAACGCCCATAGTTTAGCTGGGCTAATTTTGCAGAAATCTTCATCAGCTTAGACAGGGCCTCTGGCGAGTATTTTAGTAAAGCTTTGTGAAGTAGTTTTGTGTCTTCTAGAAAATCAGGCCTCACCCCAAAAGTAACCGGTGCAGGCAAAGAAAAGTCTTGTGTTTTAGCAGGAGAAATCAGTATCATAATTTTATAAAAATACATTATACCAATAATTTTTAATCTTCACTAAAAGTAAGCTTACTAAACTGACCTGACGAATTAATTCCAAATAAACCTCAAGCGTGAGATACTACGGTCTCACTCTTCTCTATGTACAACACTCTAAAGAAACATTTTGGCTACGATGAATTTCGACCATTACAGAAAGAAATAATTGAACGGGTACTCGCCAGAGAAGACTGCTTGGTACTTATGCCAACAGGTGGAGGTAAGTCACTTTGTTTTCAACTACCTACCCTTTTGCAGGAAGGATTGACTGTCGTTATTTCTCCGTTGATTTCTCTTATGAAAGACCAGGTAGACGCACTAACTCAAAATGGTATCAGCGCGGCGTATATAAACAGCTCACTTAGTCGCGATGAAATAGATGACATTGTTACCAAAGTAAAAAATGGAGACATCAGACTTTTGTACATTGCACCCGAACGACTTTCGGTACCAAACTTTCAAGAGCTACTTCACACTCTCCCGATTGGAATGTTCGCAATTGATGAAGCACATTGTATTTCAGAATGGGGTCACGACTTTAGACCAGACTACCGCAACCTCAACAAACTCCGAACCAACTTCCCTAACATTCCTATAATTGCTCTCACTGCTACCGCGACCCAAAAAGTCCGTGAAGATATTGTGAAGCAACTAGACCTTCCCAAGCCAAACATTTTTACCTCTAGCTTCAATCGACAAAACCTAAGTTACGAAGTCCTGCCCAAAAAAGAATCTTTCAACTCAATACTTTCGCTTATTGAGTTGTATCCCAAGGAGAGCGTTATTATTTACTGCTTCTCGCGTAAAGACACTGAGAACTTGGCCGAGAAACTCAACACCAACGGACACAACGCAGGCACGTACCACGCCGGACTAACCGCTGACAAGCGAAAAGACAACCAAGATGCTTTTATTAACGACGACATACATATAATGGTCGCCACCATTGCCTTTGGTATGGGAATCGACAAACCAGATGTGCGCTTAGTGATTCATCACAGCTTACCAAAATCCATTGAAGGGTATTACCAAGAAACCGGGCGGGCCGGACGAGATGGATTCCCGGCACGCTGTGTACTTTTGTTTTCAGCCGCCGACAAATACAAACAAGACTATTTCATCAGCCTTATCAAAGACGGCGAAGAAAAAAAACAGGCACAAAATAACCTGGACCAAGCCATGCAGTACGGATATCTTGATTCTTGCAGGCGAAAGTTTTTGCTTGGTTATTTTAATGAAGATTATTCTGAAGCAAACTGCAGTAACTGCGACAAATGTATCACCTTTGCTCCCCTTGCTTCTTCAACCGGTATTAAAAAGAGTCCTACTAAAGTAACAAAAAATACGGTCGATACCGGAGACTACGATACCGATCTCTTCGCAGTACTAAAACAGCTCCGCATGAATGAATCTCAACGATTAAAGGTCCCTCCTTACATTGTCTTTGGCGACAAGGCACTGCGAGAGATGTCAGTCCACAAACCCCAAACCGATGCTGAGTTCCTCAAAATAAACGGAGTAGGTGATAAGAAATTAAAGCGGTTTGGAAAGATATTTATGGAGGAGATAAAGGAGTATGATAGATAGAGATTTACAGACAATATCTTTAACATACTTATTTTTACCACTTCCCTACAAAGCAACTTTTACTAAATCTGTTAGTTATATATAATATACTTTAGTGTATGCTGATTTTATGTGGAGTGAGTTCTTTTTTCCAACCGTCAGTTTTATAATAAATAATTATTTACAAAATGTTTGAAGCAAAAGTTAAACATCTGTCGTTCGACACAAAACATCGTCTCCAGTTCATTACCATCACAGATAAAATTTGTGATTTTATTGCGGAATCGGGAGTTAAAAATGGCATGATTGTGATTCAGTCACATCACACTACGGCCAGTATCTGGGTAAACGAGAATGAGAAGAATCTTATTGGACCACATGAAGATCTTGGATATGAGCATGACATCAAAAGGATTCTCGATCGATTTGCTAATCCTGACGAAGAATATGGACATAATGATATTTGTGATAATAAAAATCCTGAAGGGAAAAGAAACACCCACCTCTGTGAGCCCGACGAAAACGGTGTTATCAATGAGTGTATAAATGGCCACGCTCATGCTCAAGGCTTAATTTTGCAATGCTCCGTCACAATGGCTATCGAAAACGGCGCACTAGTGAAAGGTACGTGGCAGGAAATCATGCTTGTTGAACTAGACCACAATCGTACACGTGAGGTAACACTTATGGCAATGGGTACTGCCAAATAGAAAACAACGGAGTAGGTGATAAGAAATTAAAGCGGTTTGGAAAAATTTTCATGAATACAATACGCGAATATAGTGAGAAATAAATGAAAGTATTCACAGTGTCTTTAGTTCTACTAACAATGACATATCGTGACGGTCAGACTTATTAGCTTTAAGTAAGTTCCGAAAAATCAAAAAGGATCTCGTCAAAATCCTTTATAATTCCTTTATCACTTATATAAATACCTTCTAACTCGTATAGCTCCATTCTTTTTTCTGAACACTGTTCTGTCATCCAGACTCGGCCTCCTGCATAAACTATCCTATGCCAAGGTATTACTCCTTGGTTTGGAGCTTTACTAAGAATACTTGAGATACTTCGCGCTGCCTGCCCTCCTGCTCCAGCGGCTTTAGCAAGATTGCCGTAAGTAGACACTCTTCCGGGTGGAATAGAAATCGCTAATTCCCACACTCTCTGACTAAACTTACCTTTCATGAATCCATTATAGCAAACCAGAACGAAACATGATGCCTCCTTGGTTCTACGATACTTAGAGTTAGAGTCTCTTCTACCTCATAACAATCATTTCCCATATCACATACAACGTAGCTAGGTTTTGCAAGATTAATAAAGGAATGCCGATCTGGAAGTACCATTTACGGGTTTTGTGACGGAATAACACCATACCAAGATACACCCCAATACTGCCAAACAGAGTCGCCATAAAAAACATAAACCCCTCAGGAGCACGCTCGGCATTGTGTCCGCGAGCAGCCTTATGTTTGTCATGAGCCATGACCAAGAATGCAATTATATTTATAGCTGCAAAAATAGCGGTGAGTATCTGCCCCAAAGATGTGCTGAATAGTTCCATTTACTTTGATTGTATCAGCACTAGCACAAACATAGTATCTCGAGTGATGACCGAGGTCGACCAAAAAAGAATTGCCCTATTGTTTATAGCTACTATAATACTTCTGGAATATTACACATAAGAGTAAGTCCTGTTTCTTCATCATAAGCACGATTGATAGAACCTTCAAAAATAGAAAGGTGAATTTCTCCAGCTCCAGAAACTTTCATGGCAAAAATATGTCCCCCAAACACAGACAGGTCTTTTCTGCCGAATGTACCATGCATATGAACCACAATTTCTCCTTCTCTGTTTACACCTACATTTCCATTTAGATTTAAAATCTCAACCTCTTCATCAATTCTGTGTCGTTCGTATTCTTTTGTTTCGATATTATAGTAAGCAATATCGAGCTGATCTGCAGCACCCAAACCAGCAATATGAGCTCCTTGTATTTTATGTTCCATAAAATACTCCTTGAGCAGAAACATCATCTCCTCACCCCTAGCAAAAGCTAAGGTCTGTGAATTATTTTGTTCGTGAATTAATTTCATGACAGCAGTATAACAAAACTAGCACGAAACATAATGTCTCGTGCTAGCTCGATGATGCGGAGAATAAGGGAATTTCTCTCGCTACTATAACGAACGAGTAACTGAATATAAAGTTTACTTTTATTTAAGTTACGAGTGAAGTTTTAGAAAACTTGTTTACACGAGCAGTATCCATTGTCGCTAGATTATTGCGCAAACTCATAATCTAGCTGGCAACAGCTTCGAATCCCACGTAGTAGTCTCCCAGACTGTTACTTTACTCTCTGCTACAAAAAAGCACCTGCGAAGGTGCTTTTTTGTATTAGCGGGCTGTCTCGAGCTTTGGTTATTTTTTGGTATTGAATAGTCTAATTAACTAGTCGTTACGTTCTTACTCCTGCTCTGGAGCCCAGAGTACGTGAGTTATTAGTTCTGTACCGTTACCTAAGTTGCGAACAAACACAGAATCTTTACCTTGTGCGTCTTGCTGTACGGCCTCACCCCACGCAGAAGGATTGTTGAGGTCGATACCAGCTCCAACGTTTGATGGTTTTCCTTTTTTACCTCCACCTGGTTTACCACCTCCACCACCTCCGTCAGTCGAGTTAAGGTGAGAATAGATATCGGTCATCATGTCTTTGTCATGTTGATTTGGGCGTTCGTTGTTTAGTACTCCGTTGGTTCCTAGTAATCCGCTTGGATCATTAGTGTAGTCCATGCAGGTACCTTTGTTTTCATTACTGAAGTTTTCATCTTGGTGATCAAGTCCAAATGTATGCCCGACCTCCTGACACATAACCATGTTCCGCCACGCTGCTGAAGTGTATGGTGAAGTGTTGAAATACGTATCATTCAACTGCACTACTCCTTGAGCAATGTGAGCATCTTTCCCGCGATAAGCCCACACTTGAGCAATCCCTAACCAACCAGTACTGCCATACGCACCGTTACAAATCTCCACTTGTCCCAAAGTCGGGCTACAAGCACTGTCAGATGTACCAGCCACCACTTTATTTTTAAGCACTGTTTGATTCCAATCAACCGAAGTAGAAGCTAGACTAGCCTGCCAAGCAGCGGTTGTTAGATTATTGCCAAGCTTCAATGGACTAGCTTCCGTTTCGGCAGTTGAAAGATCCCAGTGATACTTTCCCCATGAGTGATTTGCTTGTGCTATTGCTATTGTTCCTAGAAAAAATAACACTAGACCTGCGGTAGTAACTGCTTTGAAAGATATTGTTTTCGTCATAATATTTATATAAATTACCAATAATATAATTCTTGGACTTGTCTGTCGTCTAACACTTTAATTATACACTTTATTCCATCAAAATTTTGAACAAAAAAACAAAATGGTGATTCTTTATGTAAAAAAACCACACAATCTGAACCGAACCCCAAAAAGTGGACACAGGAATAAAACCCGGTGTCCACCAATGTCTGTGTATTGGTGGTCTTGTGCCTCTTTAGAATATTCCATCCTTACATAATGGCAAATATTCGAAAGCAGTGAATTGGTGGTTTTTGAGCTATGTAAAACAAGACTTAAATTCATGGCAGAAAGTAAGATGACTACGAGGGACCGGCCTCCGTAGCTAAGTCAAGCCCACTTTGACCGATTTGGTTATTTTCAGATTCTAGTTTGATAGTTTCTAGAGCGTCAGAAATTTATAAAGATTTCCTAGTTGGCCTTATTGAAAACATTATAAAACCTCCGGCGATAGTAAGAATACCCGCAAACATAAATATCCATTCAAAACCAAATTTTTCACCTACGAATCCAGCTATAATAGTGACCAGCCCATAAATAATCTGCATCACCGTTGTGTAAACACCAATAACTTCTCCTTCGCTACCTTTGGGTAAGTTGCCATAAAAAAGTACTTTCCATGATCCGATATCAAGCGAGTGTCCGAGACCAATTACAAACATTCCGACATACACCTGCCAAAGTTCAGTTGCAAAAAAGAGTGCTAAATATGTAATACCCACCAAAAAACTAGCAACTAGGAGCGTGTAATATTCATCAACGTGACCCTTTATTTTATCCAAGTATTTACCAATTGGGATTGCAGAGAATGCGCGTATTCCACGATAGAGACCAAATACAAGACCTATGTCAACAACAGACCCTCCAATATTTTGTGTTATGTACAAGGCAAAAATAACACCTACAAATACATCAGCGCCCCAGAACGCAGCGTCATTAAAAGTAAGTGACGAAAGTAGAGTTGCTTTACTACCTTTATATAAGCGATTCAACATTATATTTAATTATATCAGACTAGTGTCTCGTGCTAGCTCGATGATGCGGAGAATAAGGGAATTTCTCTCGCTACACGAGCAGTATCCATTGTCGCTAGATTATTTCGCAAACTCATAATCTAGCTGGCAACAGCTTCGAATCCTCTCGTAACAGTCCCCCGGACTGTTACTTTACTCTCCGCTACAAAAAAAATGCACCCTCATGGGTGCTTTTTTGTTTTGCGGGGTGTACAGGATTCGAACGTTCCTCGTGCTAGCCCTAGACACTCTGATTTAAGACTAGCTCGATATAAAGTGGAATACAATTTTCTTATGTAATCCTTCCCGTGTAAAATATAGTCATGATAAAGAGTTCGATCACACCAAAACTAAAAGGTGTTGTAGAAAAAGTAATACGTAGTAAATATATCGTTATTAGTATTACAGCAGTATTGTTACTATCTGGAATGTGGTTAATATCTACTGATGCAGAACGTAAGTACGAGACACTTCTATCGACAGTTATTTATGACCAAAACGGCACACCTCTTAGCATTAAGGAAAACAGCAAGGGGCATTACGTAAATGCATTGGTTGCTGTACCAGAAGAATTTAAAGGACTACTTACAAGCAAAGAAGACAGGTTTTTTTACTATCACCTTGGAATCAATCCAGTCAGTAGCCTCAGGGCACTTTATAATTATGTGACCAAAGGTAAAGCAGGAGGTTCAAGCACCCTTACGCAACAGCTTTCAAAAAACTTATTGGGCACAGAATCAGACCGCACAATACGCAACAAACTTATCGAAGCTTTCTATTCCGTCAGTATTGAAGTGTTTTCTTCTAAAGAGGAAATTTTGCTTATGTATGCAAATACAGTCTACTTAGGGAATCAAGTGCAGGGGTTTGGAACTGCTAGCCAAGCTTATTTTGACAAATCTTTTGAAGCGACAACAGATAACGAACGTTTATCACTTTTGGCAACTTTGGCATATCCTAGTGCAAGAAATCCATGGGAAAAGGAGAATATTGAATACACAGAGAGCCTGAACAGAAGACTGACTCCTGACGAAATCTTTGTACCACCCACGTTGACCTCCAAATATACCTTTCGAAAGGATTCATATTTTGAACTCGCAACTGCGGGAGTGCATTGTGAAGAAACTTGTATAACGACTATTGATGATGTGGTTACTAAAACTATTCGGGAAATTCTCGACCGCCACGTCAATAACGGCTGGTCACGCAATATTAGAAATGGTGCGGTTGTCGTAATTGACGCAAAAAACACAGAGGTACTCTCTATCGTTGGAAGTAGAAACCCAAACAGTGAATCGAACGGAAACCAAATAAACATGGCGATAGAACCACGTCCAATTGGCTCTACAGTAAAACCTTTTATCTACACAAAAGGCTTTATGGGAGATCTGCGACCATACACCCTCGTAGAGGACCGGGAATACAAATACCCTATCGCTACCGGCTTTTCTTTGTATCCAAAAAACTACGACGGGCAATACAGAGGTGTAGTGACGCTACATG
The DNA here is from genome assembly GCA_047639355.1 of Minisyncoccia bacterium. Taxonomy (GTDB): domain Bacteria; phylum Patescibacteriota; class Minisyncoccia; order Phycocordibacterales; family UBA918; genus OLB19. The sequence continues at coordinate 31,772 of JBLIOC010000008.1, forward strand.
AAGCATTAAGTAATAGCCTTAATGTACCTTCAGTAAAAGTCTTAGAGTATATTGGACTTGAAAACTTCTATGCGTTTTTAAGTGACTCTCTGAAGTTTCGGCCAATCCAGGATTATGATAGTTACCAGTATGGGATTGCTCTGGGTGGGTTGGAGATGGACCTCATGACGCTTACCCACTATTTTACAATGTTTCCCCAAAAGGGTTCTCTGTCGCCAATAAGAATACTTAAAAATAGTAACGAAAACTTCAATCTACCGCCGCAATCAAATATAACGACTACGCAAAAGGTCTCTGACGAACAATATATTGAATTAGTTCACGCCATCATTAGCGATCGCTTTACTGGAGTAAATCAGTTTGGACTAGAGGGCAACTTGAACCTCACTACCACTGAGTATGGTGTAAAGACAGGTACCTCACGAGATTTCCACGACAGTTGGGTTGTTGGGTATACACCTGACTTTGTAGTTGGTGTATGGATTGGAAACAGTGAAAACGAAGCTATGGCACAGGTCTCAGGATCATCCGGGGCTGGAGCAGTTTGGCATGATGTTATGGAGTACCTTTTAACTACGCCGTACCATATGGATACTAAGTTTAAATCAAGTCACATTGAGCGATATGGGATTGAAACGAGTGATGAGTGGACTATCAAGGGAGACGTTATTTCTGATCACCGCACTCTTTTGCAAGACAATGATCTTATACTGAGCATTCACAATGGTGACACTTTTGAGTTAAGAAAAGACATATCAATTCCTCTGAAAGCTCGCAAGGAAGTAACTTGGACAATTGATGGAGAAAATTTTGGTACATCAAGAGAAACAAACTTTAACCCAAAAGACAGTGGCCTATACGAGATATCTGCCTACGATGCTGATTCGAAAGAAAGAGAAATTATTACAATAGAAATTACGACGCGGGAGTAACTTCCACCAACCCTCCTCCTGTCCTACCAAATACTTCTGGGAAGAACAATTCCTCAGCTCGAGCTGGCAAGTGTTGGAACTCACCGGGAATTAATGCTCGTAGGAAATATTCGTATTCATACACTCCTTCACCTAACTCCTCAACATAAAGGAATACTCTATCATCATGTGATTCAATGTGAGTTGGTCGAAGTCTTCGTGTGTCATTTCCGTAACTCCCGCCAAATCCTCTTGATTGATAGACTTGGGCAGTTTGAGATTCTCCGAATACACTAGTGACCCTAGATAGCCATCCACCGGAATCTGACTTTGGAAGCACACCTACTCCACCATTATCTAGCAATGACTGGTCCTCTGTGTCGAGATTAAAGTTCACAATTTCAAAACCGGCTGGAATAATATCCTCTATGGCTACGTGACTATATCGGTCTGGAATAGTAATTGTTAGCTTACCTTTAATCACATCGCCAACTGTCGCACGCGAAAGTGGAGTTTCCTCTCTAGCGTCATCAAGGCTATACAGTCCACGCTCAATAGTAATTCCTTCATCACGTGGCGGAAGAGATTCTGCTGGTAAGAAGTATTTTAATGCCATGTCGTAATACAAGTTGTTTTGCTTATCGTTTAGGTTTTCTCTTTCAAATACCAGTGGCAGTAACTTCTCTCGAGCAAATTCATCGATTGGAATATAGTGCGTAAAGGTTTCAAAGATATTACTTGGATTAAATTCAAATCCAAATATTTCAACTCCATCAAGCAAACCTCGAAGCGTAAAGTGCGATTCTGTCTCATGCTGCCATGTCAGGTAATCAATCATTCCATCAACTACGGTAAATGTATTATGAGTTCCTCCCCAAACACCACTATTGTCTCTTGATGCCAGTAACCACCTAAGAACATTAGCCATCGCTGGATGTTCATCTTCATGTGCTGCAAACACTTTCAGAAGAAGGGCTGTGTTTTTTATTGGAGTTTCATAGTAACTACGGTTCGAGGTTTCAATCGAACTTAGATACGCACCACGACCATCAATATCAATACGATTTTTAAGAGCGTCGTATACTTGATTCTTGCTACTACGACTAAATCCATCTGCGGTCAAAATTGAGAGGTAAGCAAGGGACATACTACTTATCTTCTCGTTTAGAAATGCCTTGTCATCAATAAGTGTTTCAACAATATTTGTAAGAGAAGTATTATTTCCGCCATTAACTGTTCGCAGGACATACTCAGCTAACACCACAGTCTCTTGATTGTTAGCTGGATACTCAGAATACACTCGCTTTGTCTCTGACTCGATGTAAGCTGCTCCACGTCGTAAAACATCGTCACGCACTTCATATCCAGCCTCTTTCAAATTTGAGAGTGCTGTTACGACATGCACGGTAAGCGGTAGATTTGGCTTAAGACCTTTGTAATAAGCAAAGCCCCCACTGAGAGTCTGTGACTCATAAATTTGAGAAAGTCCATTATTAACAACTGTATCAACAGTATAGGTAACTCCGTCATGTTCAATGGTCTCAAATTCACCCTCAACATTTGGAATAGTGAGTGCTTCAGTCAATGTACCAATGGTACTGAGTGAACTCGCAAGCTGCTCACTACAGCCATACGGATAGGTCACCATATACGAGAGGGCATCGGTCATAAACACAGCCATGGTTGCATTTGCATTGATCGTTAAGCCACCTTCACCACTTACCACTTCATCAGGGACATACAGATACTCAACAGCTCGGTCATCCTTAGTAAAGTTTGCGGTTGCAACAGTTTCAAATGTTGTATTTGGTGTAATTGGTATTACCTGCTCAACACTGTCTATAAATGTTTCGTCAGACGCAGTAAATGTAAAATTATGACTACCGGCTTTCACATTACTTGGTGCAACAACATCAAAGTAAACTGTCTTTGTTTCTCCTTTATTAATGAATACAGAGTCTTCTTGTCCATCCTTGAATGCCAGGGTGTCACTCTCAAGTTTTATATTTACGGTAGTTCCTCTGTCTGTTTGGTTAAACACTTTTGCACCAAGTGAAAAGCTGTCACCCGGCACTACAAAGCGAGGTTTTAGTGGTACCGCCATAAGATCTTTCTTGGTTGTAAATTCTTCGTAATCAACTCCAAGCTTTGTATCTTTAGTAACCCCAAGACCTTCTATTTGCCATGTCGTTAAATTATCAGGCAATGTAAACGTAACAGTTGCTTTTCCATTTTGATCGGTGACTACTGATGCTTCCCAGAAAGCAGTGTCCTTAAATACACCACGCTTTTTCTTTGCCAAATCATCTGGATCTGCTCCACCACCACCTTTTGTTCCAAGCG
>JBLIOC010000009.1:0-33061 GCA_047639355.1 Minisyncoccia bacterium
GATAATCTCTTTGTTACTAGTCGTTTACGGCTATTACATTATATTCTCACCAAGTAGCGATACGCCAAAGATGGTTCTAGAACATAGCAATGTGGAAGTTGTTGGGGCTGTGGATAGTGAAATAGTGGTGGTTGAACCAAGAAAAGGAACCGGTACCCTTGAAAGTTTACGGGTCTTGAATGAAGATTTAGAATGCGCTATTTCATATACTCCAAGAAATCTAGTGACTGAAGTGGAAGGAACTTTCTTTGTCAGTGACGGTAATATTCGAGGAGATTTTTTAACAGAATCACCAGACCTTTCGGGACGTATACTTTCATCGATGATTATTAAGGACACAACAATGTATACATGGTCTGAGATTGAAGGGGAGGCGTATGGTATGAAGATTGACCTCACTACAACCGAAGCTGAGGCAGCTGAAACTAAACAACCAGTTTCACTAAGTGCCGACGTTAAGTATGACTGTAAAAATTGGGAAAATGTTGACCGTACAGTTTTTGTTCCACCGAGCGATGTACTTTTTCAAGATATGAGTGAGCTAATGAAAGCAGGTATGGAAGAAGCGATTATTTATGAAGAAGGAGAGGGGGTGCCTTTCTGACCCCAGACCATATTTACCTGTAGCTATTGACATTATAGGTATATGTGTTATCATATAAAGTGTTAGTTCTTTGCTGTGTGCCTTATGCAGCATTTCATTATAGGAGAGTAAAAGTGAATAGTAAGTCTAAATTTGTTTTGGCGATTGTATTGATATTTTTGTCAGCATGTGAAGATAAGGATGTTAATGCTGTGTTGGAAGAGTTTCCAGAAGAAGCTCTTAACATTGCCGAGGATGGACCACAGCAGCATAGGCAAGTAGGAACTGTGAGCGGTGACGAAAGTTACCATTTAGATATAGTTCTACTCGAGGAAACAGTCTGCTTGAAACGTCGTATTAACCTTCAGGCCACGTTCAGTTCATATAAATCTGAACATTGGGAGCCAGGTTTGGTAAATGAGTGGGAATCGCAGAGACATAGTGTTACAGCTTATGTTGTGGAGGACAACTCAGAGTGCGGAGGGGAAATATACCACCTTTGAAGGTACTTCGCATGTTGAGGAGTTTGTATTCGAATCAATCAATGAATCGGTAAAATTCTATGCGGAAGTACCTGTTCGGAATATTTGGAACGAAAACAACATGGAAGCTGAACATTTGGTGACTATTGTAATAGACAGTTCTCAAGTGGCCACTGATGAAAGGCGTGGTGGACACACGTCTAAGGATCTCTACACAGAATGGACGGAGGGGTTTGACAAGACCTCTCGTTACATCTCTGAAGGTGTGAATATTGTTTTGCAAGGAGGAGTGTACTTGGACCAATTACTTGTAATAGGTGATACATATGCCAAGGTTTCAAAAAACACTTCTGAGTATACCCGAGACGGGATAGAACAAAGTGATGAATTTACTTTACCCGATCCTATATATCAAAATGAAAAAGGATAGATAGCACCTAAAGACTGACAAGGAGGTCAGTAAAACAAACCCCAGGATTTATTCTGGGGTTTTACTATATCAACCTGCCATATCCAATAACAAAAAGAACTATTAGTAAAAATATTCCGGCGGTTAGAACTGCTCCGGCTGCCATGTCCTTGATTTGTTTAATGTCGTCATGAAGCTCTGGATGCAAGCGGTCTAAGGCGGCTTCTAGGGCGGAGTTTTGGAGTTCGGTTATAAGTATAAGCGCCCATGCCAATATGAGAAATAAAAACTCCCAAGCTTCTAAAGGTTGCAAAATTATAGCAATAATAATTCCTAAACCTGTCCCGAGATAGAGTTGGGTCCGGTAGCCAAAATCGTTCTTAGCGGCATGGATAATGCCGCGAAAGGCATGAGGGAAACGGTTGAAGTATTTTTTAAACATATTATTTTATTGATTATATTATACATCTCTAGGAGAAGCTCTAATGTTACGCTCAGCCTGTATGTCACCTGGCCGCCATACGCCGAGTCTAGGAATTTGCCTTGGAGGTCGAAATATAGATTACTATTAGATTTGGAGTTGGATGTTCTAGCAATTTGCCCTTCGGACATTTACTCACTTAATAGTCTTTCTCGGCGTAAATGGAGATAGTTCTGCGTTTACGGGCACGGCCTTTGAAAGCGTGCTTGTGTGAACGGTATATTTTTCGGACAATGAACTTCTCGCTGAGGAAATTGACCAGTTCTTCTTCGCTGTATACATACTCAGCCACGCCCATAACTGGGTGAATGTAACTGCCTTCCTCTGGTCCTGGTCTTTCTGAGATTAGTCTAGCGGTGTGAATATCCTTATCTTTAAGGAATGTCTTCATGAATAAATAACCACCGGGTTTGATGGTGCGAAACAACTCGTCTCTCAATTGCTCTCGTCCATCTTTGTTCAAGAAGTGAGAAGTCATCATGTCGAGAGCGAGAGCTTGTGATCCGTCTGGGGCGGGAATTGGGTCTGCAGCAGTTCCGATATGATACTCAATAGGTAATTTGCCTGAAGCTTTCTTGGCTTGAGAGATAGCTGCTGAAGAAACATCCACACCTACTCCAGTCATGCCAAATTTATTGGCTAGGTAAATTAAGTTTCGACCATTACCACAACCAGCATCAACCACACTAGCTGGTGGGGTCAAAAGGTCTGTCCGTTCTCGACGAATCAGCCAGCGAGTGAATTTTGCTAAGTCCTCGCTCTCTTTTTCGGATAGTTTTAAGAATTGAGGGTCAGTATATTCCTTATCCCAAAAACTTGTGCCGTGCACTTGGCGCTTTTTCTTCCGAACAAAATTTGGCTTCATTGGCATATGTAAGTATGAAACTACGTCACTTTACTGTGATTGTCCACTGTTTTAACGATAAAAGTATTTGCAAACAACTTAGCTCCTTCAATAACAAAGATGTTTAAAATAATCCAAAATACGATAAATCCGATCCATGGCAATGGTAATGGTTCGACCCCAAATAAGGATTGTAGGAATGGGACCGTAAACGTAGCAATCATAAGGAGGATTCCAACACCGACCCCGGCAATTAATGTTTTGTTTTTGGTAAGTGAGTAAGTGAATAAGGGCCGACTGAGGTCGAGAAAAGAAAAGGCAATAAGTAACGTATAAGTACCAAAGCAGGCAAAGATTATGCTGCTGGCCAAAGCGACCGGGACATCTAGGTTTAAGAGTCCCAAGTATAGAGCAAGTAGCATGAGTGAAACTGCGAAGCCGATAAAGATGGTAAGAAAGACCACTCGGGAATCAAAAAATTCTTTACTAGTGGCGTCTGTTTCTCGCATCTGTTGTCGGTCAAAAGCAAAAGCAATAGCTGGTAGACTACCGGTAAAAAGATTAACCCAAATAATTTGTACTGCTGTAAGAGGCAGGGCGACTCCAGCAATTATGGCTCCACCTATAAGAATGAGTTCATCAAGGGAGTTTGAAACTAAATAAACAAACATCTTCTTAATGTTGCTCAAAATTTGTTTTCCTTCTTCAATAGTGGCAACAATAGTTTTGAAGTTGTCGTCGAGAAGGATAAGGTCGGCTACACTTTTGGCGACGTCACTCCCAGAGCCAAGAGCAATTCCGATATTGGAAACCTTTAATGAAGGCGCGTCGTTTACACCGTCACCAGTCATGGCTACTATTTCACCCTGAGCTTGGTGTAGTTTAGTAATACGAAGTTTGTCTTTTGGAGTAACTCGAGCGTAAATGTGAATACGGTCTAAGATCGCAATCAAATCTTCGTCAGTGAGCTGTTGTAGTTGCTGCCCAGTCAGGATATTAGCCTCAGTTACTTTCCAACCAATTTCCTCTGCGACAGCCAGCGCGGTTCCTGGTAGGTCTCCAGTGGCCATAATGACTCTAGTTCCATATGAGTTAATTCTTTTTAGTGCGTCTGGTACTTCGGCACGGACCGGGTCATGAAAGCTTAGTATACCCAAGAATGTAACATCTTTTACGTCGTCTATAGTAATAGCAGATGGTTCACTAGAGTGTGGAGTAAGAAGACCTATCCCAAGAACTCGCCGGCCGTAACGACTGTGTTCCGCTACTGATTTTTGAAGTTTTTCGTATGTTTCATGATCAAGATACGAACGGTTTAGCATGATGTCTGGTGCCCCCATAACTATGTGCGGGTCCTCGAACTGACTTAAATGCCTAGGAAGATATTGTTTTGGAATTCTTGAGACAGAAAATTTATATTTTGAACTGAATGGGATACGTATTTGGATGTCCGATCGATCTGCGGCAGATTGGCTAATGTTGTGAGCGCCCGCTGCGCTGACAATGTTAGTCTCAAGGTCAGAGCCATTCATTACCCATGAACTATAGTCATCTTCAGGATTTTCAATGGAAACATCACTCGCACAAAGAGCTAAGGTTAGAATCTCTTTTTGTTCTACATTGAAATTATCATGGTGGTCTGATGGTGTGAAATCTGGAGCGGTTAATTGGGTGGCGGTATCAATGTCGATTAGCCGCATATTTGCTTCAGTAAGGGTACCGGTTTTGTCAGTAATAATGAGGGTGGTAGAGCCTAGTGTCTCTGCGGCAGTTAGGCTGCGCATGATCCCTTTCTTCTTCGCGATTCTCGTTACTCCAATAGCAAGAATAGAGGTGAGACCAATAGGTAGAGCTTCTGGTACCGAGCCAACGAGTACTGCAATGGAGATAAGAAGCATTTCGTTAAGTGGCAGATCCTGCATAATTCCAGCAATAAATAACGCGACGACTGCTACAGTAGTGAATATTATAATCACCCAGGTTAGTTTATTCAGGGCTTTTTGTAGAGGTGTTTGTTCGGAAACCGTCTCGTCGACAAGTAGTGCCAGTTTTCCGATTTCGGTGTCATAGCCAGTAGCGGTCACAACTGCGTAAGCCGAGCCGTTGATACCTAGGGTCCCGGCGAAGATCATATTGATGCGATCTGCCAATAGAGTCGTTTCGGAAAGTGCACCAACTTCTTTTTCTACAGGAAGAGACTCGCCGGTCAAAATTGATTCATCAGCTGTGAAATTGATTTCCTTTATGATACGCGCGTCTGCAGTGATGCGGGCGCCGTTGGCGATATGAAGAATGTCGCCAGGAACAAGAAAACGGGGGTCTATTTCAAGTTCGTGACCTTCTCGGATGATTCGTGTGCGGTGTGTAATGTAAGAGCGTAAATCTGCTATGGCTTTTTCCGCTTTGTATTCTTGAACGAAACCAAGGATTGCATTTACAATAACTGCAAAGGCAATGATGGCCGTGTCGAGCCATTCGCCCAAAACTGTCGTAATCAAAACAGCAATACAGAGAATGATGATAAGTGGGCTTGTAAATTGTTGGAAGAAAATAGAAAGAGCCTTCTTCTCTTTGCTAGACTCGAATACGTTTTCACCAGCCTGCTTTAATCGGTCTTTTGCTTCTTCGTCGGTAAGACCATTACTAAAGTCTGTTTCGAGTTGGGATTTGAGTTCACCTGTTTCGTCTGACCAAGGGCTGTGGGGTACATTAAACATATTGCTAAGTGTACCAAACAATCACTCGTCTATATTTTGTTGCTGTGGGTGATATGCTACACTAGCAAACATATGAAAAATCCATGGGTAATTATAGGGATAATCACGGTCATATTATTTGGCGGTGTTATCTTTCTTTCTAACGTTTCAACAGAAGAAAATGATGAAATTCATAATGAAGGAGTTGAACTAATTCAACATATTAAAGGAAATTCTGAAGCGGCAGTGACTTTAGTTGAGTATAGCGACTTCCAGTGTCCAGCCTGTGCAGCCTTTCAGGCGCCCTTGTCTGGTGTACTGAATATTTATAAGGATAATATCAACTTTGAATATAAGCATTTCCCTTTACCAATGCACTCTTACGCACAACAGGCGGCTGTAGCTGCTGAAGCGGCCGGGCAACAGGGTAAATTCTTCGAATTCCATGATTTATTGTTTGAAAACCAGCAAACTTGGGCTGATTCTCCTATCCCTAACTCACTTTTTATTAAGTACGCTGAAGAACTTGGTTTAGATATAGATTTATTCCGTAAGCATCTGAAGTCCTCAATTTTGCTAGATAAGGTAAAAACAGACCTTGCTGAAGGTAAGCGTCTTAAGGTTACTGGCACTCCAACATTTTTCCTTAATGGAGAAAAAATGGAAATTGAAACTTATCAAAAATTTGTTGAACAAATCGCTTTCGCGATTAACCCAGGTTCGGCTTCAACTACAGTTAATGGAGAAACCCCATCTCCCGCAGCCGGCGTACGGTTTGGAATTTAATAATAACTACTTCTGGTAGTTTACTAAAGAGGATAAGGTTCGGTAGAATTTTTCTCAGTGGTTCGGGTAAGAAATATCACCGTAAATTGATTGAAGTAGAATGTAAGCTCTGGCTTGAGATAAGTGTGTATAAATTTTATTTAGGCACCTCCAGTGTAAGTAATTATTGTTAAGTAGAACACTTTGTAGTTCGTGGGATAATCATAAATAATGTCAAAAACAATTTCAGTCGGTTTAATATCAAGTGTTGATTCAGGCACTGTTATTAAGGAGTTAATGCCAGAAGTTGAACGCCGTGGTCATAAATTTACGCAGATAGTATTTAATCAAGCTGAACTCACTAGCACTAGAGAGGCTTTTGAACAAAAAAACCTGTTGTCTTTTGATGTTTTGTACTATCGGACGGGTCTGGGAAATGTATGGGCGCGTGAACTCGAGTTATTTCTTAAGGATAATAATCGAACAGCTATAAATTTAGATATTGTTAATCATCCATATCGAAATTATAAAACACAACAAATACTGCAGGCTGCCCGGACTGACGTTTTGATGCCTAAAACTATTGTGGGTAAAAATTACAATTACGAAAACATAAAGAAAGTCCTTGGTTCAAAATTTATTATAAAAGCTGATAGAAGTTCTGGAGGAAGAGATGTCCATGTTATCGAGTCTGGAGAAGAATTTACCTCTTTAGAAGATGACTATGAACTAAAGGATTATTTATATCAAGAATATCTTCCTCATGATCATGACTTCCGGATTCATCTTATTGACGGAAAAGCCATTGCTGCTTACAAGAGGGTTCCTGTAAAAGGAGATTTTAGAACAAACGTGACCATTGGAGGTTCGATGCACTCGGTTACTGACGAGGTAAAAGAAGTTCTTTACCCCGCTGCAGAGAAAGTAGCCGCCTTACTAGGTTTAAATATATGTGCGGTAGATTTCCTGGAAAGAAGCACGGATGGTGCGTATTTCTTTATGGAAACAAATATTAATCCAGGATGGGAAAACTCCGATACAGATGCTACTGGCGTTAATATGAGTAGTCTAGTTGTAGACTATTTTGAACTGTTGGCGATTAGAGAGTCATAATTATATGTTTAAAAAACTTAGGATAGCGGTAATAACAAATAAAGAGCTTCATACTCTAAAAACAAAAATAAGACCCGCGGCAGAAAAACGTGGGCATGTTATGGAGGTCTTGTCTCCGTTAATGGTTGATCATACTAATTTAATAAATAGTACTTTTGTGCAGTCTTTGTTAAATTACGATGTGGTGTATTACAGAAGTGGTTTCAGTATTTCAGGAGCTTACACTTTAGGGCAATACCTACGAAGTCAAAAAATTCCAACTGTTAATTTTTTCCATGAAAAATTTCCCTATTACCAGCATAAACTTTTCCAGGTACAAGTAGTCTCTTCTGCTGGTTTTCTGGTCCCTAAAACCATCTCAGGTTCAAATTGTAGTTTCATCGTCCTAGCTGAAGCACTTAAGGTTCCTTTCATAGCAAAACCAGATGTGGGGTCACAAGGTGCAGGTGTGTATAAAATTGATTCAAGTGAAGACTTTGACCTCATGAAAAAGAAAAACAAAAGAGGAACTATTCTTTATCAAGAGTTCATACCACATGACTATGATTACAGAATCCCTGTCATTGATGGGAAAGCCGTTTGTCCGTATAAGAGGGTACCTTTATTGGGTGAATTTAGAGCTAACGTTACTCTGGGAGGAAAAACAGAAAAAGTCGAAGAAGGTCGGCTAGATGAGCTCTCTCTGTTGTCCGAAATGATAGCAAAGGTGTGTGGAATAGAGATAATGGGAGTTGATTTACTGTTGCATCGAGAAACTGAGAAGCTTTATTTTACAGAAGTTAATGATAATCCGGGTTGGAAGGACGTCGCCGAAGCATTGGGTGAAGACCCAAGTGAGGCGGTAATAGATTATTTTGAAAAGCTAGCGACGGAAACAAAGTAAACAACATTTGTTGTTATGGGTGGTAATCTTTGTCAAGAGTTGATTTTGATAACATGTGTGTTCCTTTGAGTCTTTACTGATTTTCTATTGTATTATTTCCGTGTCTGAATAAATGGTCAGTAAGTAGCGGTTACGTAAGTTCACTATCTTTTATTTTTTTTGTAAACAATCTATGACTGAGGAGAAAAATATTATTGTGTATGTCATGAATTTGCCGACAGGTACGGTTGAGGCTGTTCGTGAGTACGAAAAGGAATTTGGCAAAAAGTTACGCATTATGTTGTTACGTGATTCACGTTTGAGAGATTACTCAGATCTTGCTAAAACACCTGGACTGGATATATATAAATCATGTGATTTTTCTAAACCGTGGAAAATTGCTGAAATTTTACTGCCTTATCAAAACCAGTTGTTAGCAATTACCTGTCGTTCTGAACAAGGTATGGCAAGGTTTGCACAAGTTCTACCTCATGTACCATATTTACGTACCCCAGGTACCGAATCGCTCAAATGGGCAAGTGATAAGTACGAGATGAGAAAAAAGATGCGACTGTACGATCCGAAAATTACACCAAAGTTTACTCGGGTTATAACAAACTCAAAATTGGAACGCGAACGTGTAGCCAAAGCGATCGGTTTTCCGATGATTGTTAAGCCGACCAACTTAGCAGCCAGTATGTTTGTAACAATCTGTTATCACCAGGAAGAATTAGACAATACACTTAGGGCCCTTTTTAGGAAAATAAAAAAAGCTTATAAAAACGAGGGTCGTTTAGAGGAGCCTAAAGTAATTGTAGAAAGTTACATGGAAGGTGATATGTACTCTGTTGACTCTTACGTTAGTTCACGCGGTAAGGTACAACACTGTCCACTAGTTAAGATTACTACGGGCAAGAATATTGGTCATGATGATTTTTATAATTATCTCCAAATGACTCCAACGGCCTTAAAAACAGAAACTGTTGAAAAAGCTGAATTGGCTACTGAGAAAACCATTCATGCTTTAGGACTCCGAAGTACGATTACTCATACCGAACTCATGAAGATTGACGACGAGTGGAAGATTATTGAAATTGGTGCTCGTATGGGAGGTTTTCGTCATGTTCTCCATAAATTGAGTTGTGATATAAATCACTCACTGAACGATGTCCTGACTAGAATTCCGGCTAAGATACATATTCCCAAGAAATGTAAGGGTTTTGCTTGCGCCATGAAGTGGTTCCCAGCCACCGAAGGAAAAATTACCGAACTCAAAGGTATTTTAAAAATTAAAGATTTAGAGTCTTTTCATAAAATTGAAGTAAATAAAAAAATTGGAGATAAGGTGCTATTCGCTCGTAACGGTGGTCGTTCTGTATTTAACTTGTATATGTTTAATGCCGACCGATCAAAACTACTGGCTGACATTCGAAGAGCTGAACAGTTGGTGAATATCAAAATCGCTGGAAGAAAGAAAGTTGTAAAGAAGTCATAAGAATAACGGTTGTCCAAAGGGCGGCGGGCAAAGCCCGCCGCCCTTTGGTATGATAACGGTAATGTTTCGCACTCGTGACCTTCTTTTGATTTCAACCGTTGTTCTTTTTCTGTTTTTCGCTATTGGAGTGACGGTGTGGAACCAATCCTCAACTAATCTGGTTGTATCTAATCCAGTAATCTTAGCTGAGGTTAGTAGTCAAGAATATACAGCTGAAGTGTACGTAAAGGAGTCTCAGTCTCGTGAGGAGAGGCTCGATGAAATGCGTAAAAAAATTGCTAATAGTGGTGACCTGTCCTTTTCTACACCGGTAAGCGATCTTGATACCGACTTATTTATTGAAATACCTGAAGAAAGTGTTGTTTCTGCATCAGAAGAATCTGAAGCTGTTATGCCGCAATGTCCAAGGTTCTCTGAGTATTCTGGCTTGTGGCCTGTGGAGGGAGTCCTTATTGATGTGGTAGAAGGGGCACGGCTAGTGTATCAGGAAATAGTGTCTGAATATGAACCAGCTCCCGCCATGGCTACTTCTGGTACCTTGCTGCCACTGGATACTCGTCGAGACGTGCTGCTCCAGTTGTCGATTAGAACAGAGCCAATGCCTGGTATTTCTTGCTTGGTGAGCAATGTCATAGGTGTAGCCAAGGACGGCTCACTTATTCGCAATAATGAAGCTGGATTGTATGGAGTATTTGGAGAGGGTACTTTGATTGGCTATGCTCTTGATGGTTTCCCAATCTATGGAACGGCAGATTTTGTCGGTGATGCTTGCGGTGGACAGACCGTCAACGGGCAGTACGGATACTACCTTTCAGTTAACCGAAAGGTAATCATGAATTGTTTCGCTGCTGTTCCGATATCTTTGTAATATTATGGCGACTCTCATTATAGACATCGAAACAAAAGCTGAACAGTGGAAAGATCTGCCGGGTATTACTCGCGCGTCGCTGACACGCTGGATTGATCAAGGCGACTATACTGAAGCTGAAAAACAAAAGAAACACGAGAACGTTAAGTCACGTTTAGCTTTTTCTCCTTTTACCGCCTCAATCATATCTCTCGCCGTTTATGATGTAGAACGAAAGACTGGTGCAGTTTATTTTGTTTCAAATACGCCAGACGAGAGTTTTACAGTTGATAATTTTACTTTCAAACAACGTACGGAAAAAGAAATTCTTGAAGACTTTTGGGAAGGGGCAACAAGTTACGATATATTTGTAACTTTTAATGGTCGCTCCTTCGCTTTGCCATTTATTCATCATCGTTCAGTAATGAATGAGGTAAAGCCGACTGTCGATATTGCTCGCCAAAGATTTATCACAAGGCAGTCGCTACCGTATCATGTCGACCTGCTCGATGAGTTATCATTTTATGGAGGTATGGCACACCGCCCATCGCTACAGCTTTTGTGTGGAGCCTACGGCATCGACAACACTAGTCTTCTTGGTGGGGAAGAGATATCCGATGCTTTCATCGAAGGAAGATTTAGATATATTGCGGAAAAAAATATGGGTGACGTTCAGGCTATTAATGGACTATATGAGAAGTGGAAAGAGTACCTCGCTCCAAGAAGTTTCTTGAATACTATTGAAACATAGTTTATTTGTGGTATAATAAAGCTATAGTTCTTGTTTCGTGGAGGTGATAAGTGGTCATTGTTAAAATTAAGCCTGAGGGTCTACTCGGGGCTACCGCAGATTTACTAATGGTTCCATTGATGTTTTTAACACAACTTACTTTTTTTGAAAGTTTGCAGCGTACACATTTTTGGAACAATTATAAACTATCTTTAAGCGAGACTTCTTTGCTTAGTGAACAACTTATGGTTAGGCATACCGGAGACCACAACGCTTCAATGCGCTGGTTATTTAGAATAATACCAATTTTTCATATTCCAGTATTAGGTGGCTGGAAAAATTACGTAGTGATTGAACCTGTAGATTACGAAGGAGCTTGGTTTCCAGGCTGGAAAACTAGTGATGTTGCAGGAGTCTCAAAAGTTCCTGTGATTAAATCAGTAAAATTATTACTTGGTCCAAAACGGGTTCAGTTCTTTGGTGTTGATTCTAATGGTTGCCAGATCTTTCTTACACAGGTCGGAACCGGTACTCTTCGTAAAGGCGGCCTATTCAAGCGAATACCATTACGGTAACCAACCCGCTCCCAACAATAGTTTGGGAGCGTTTTTTATTTGCTATACTGTGTGGAATATGACTGAAAAAATATTTCCAGAGGGATTCTATTGGGGAGCGGCGACAGCGTCTTATCAGGTAGAGGGAGGAATTGAGGATACTGACTGGGCGGAGGCAGCACGCGAGGAGCGTGTGCCACCTTGCGGTAAGGCTTGCGACCACTACAACCGATACGAACAGGATTTTGATATCGCTAAGGAATTAGGGCACACAGCTCATCGCTTTTCGATTGAGTGGGCGAGGATTGAGCCAGAAGAAGGGAAGTTTAACTATGAGGCTATTGAACACTATAGAAAAGTGCTCCAATCTCTCAGGCGGCGAAATATCCAACCATTTGTTACCATTTGGCACTTCACGTTGCCGCTGTGGTTTTCTCAGTCTGGTGGGTTTGAGCGTAAAGATTCTCCTGAAATATTTGCTCGCTACGCGGCCTTTCTGGTAGAGCAGCTTGGTGACTTATGTAATCATTTTTCTACAATGAATGAACCAAACGTTTTTGGTAGTAACGGTTGGTTAAGAGGCAGCTGGCCCCCATTCAAACGCTTTGCTGTTACGGACTTAGTCTCAATTACTAACTCTGGCCGCACTTTTGAATCAAAGGCAAGTAAGGGATTGTCTCCCGTATTCCTTTATTTTAAGGTAATGAAAAATCTGGCTAAGGCTCATAACTCCGCCTATCAAGCAATAAAGAAAGTGTCACCGAATACAGAAGTGAGTGTGGTAAAGCACGTCATTGTTTTTGATTCTAACTGGAACCCTCTTAATAAGATAAAAGCTGCTGTTGCAAATTATGTATGGACCGGCGTCTTCATGCGACGCACGTACAAATATTGTGATTCAATAGGGCTCAACTATTATTTTTATACCAAATTTGGTGACAAACGACAGTGGAAAAAAACTGACATGGACTGGAACTTTGCTCCCGAACATATCCATGACGCTATCATGATGTTAAACCGTTACGGTAAGCCTCTATTTATTTCAGAGGCTGGTCTTGCTGATGCTGATGACTCTGGTCGGGCAGAATATATTAAAAAACAAGTCGCAGCTACCTGGCAGGCAATACAAGACGGAGCGGACGTGCGTGGCCACATGTATTGGTCACTGCTTGATAACTACGAGTGGGCGCTTGGTTTTGGAAAACGTTTTGGTCTGGTTGAAGTAAATTATGAAACTCTAGAGCGAACCATCCGTCCGTCGGCGTACGTGTATAAAGAAATTTGTGAGAAAAATATCGTAGTAGAATAAGAACATGTCTTGGATTCTACTAGCGACCGCGGGACAGTTCTTTAACGCCGTTGTTGCAATTTTGGATAAATATATCGTCTCGGACGAAAAAGTGTTGCCGAAACCTTTTGTCTATGCGTTTTATACGTGCCTATTGACTGCTGGGTGGATTGTTATTTTCTTTTTAGGTTGGGTCCCGGGTCTGTCAGACATTGGTATACCGTCTTTAGAGAACGTTAAATCACCTACGATACAGGTCGTGGCGATGTCATTCATGGCTGCCTACACCTTTTTTATTGCCCTCGTGTCCATGTATGCAGCATTAAAGCGATCTGATGCCTCAAGTGCTGTACCTATTATTGGTGCAGTGTCTGCTTTGTCCTCGTTTGGGATGGGTTATTTATTATTAGGTACCGAGCTTCATGAGAACTTCATTTGGGGTGTGGTGCTGCTGTCGGTAGGGACAATGCTTGTTGCTCAAACGCTTCCAAAGATAGACGTCATAGTTCAGGTGGTGCACAGCGGTTTGTTTTTCGCTCTCCATTATATAACAATGAAGGGACTTTTTCAGGAAACAAGTTTTGACGATGGATTTTTTTGGTCACGTATAGGCTTTGTACTCTTTACTCTTTCTCTACTATTAGTGCCGGCCTACTACGCAAAAATTAAAGAGCAGACCAAAGGCACTACTAAAAAAGCTGGAGCTATCGTTTTGTTTACCAAACTGATGGCGGGTATCGCCGCTTTCATGCTCCTAAAAGCCACTGATATGGGAGACGTATCAGTGGTGCAGGCTCTCAACGGTCTTCAGTTTGTATTTATTTTACTTATCGGCATTGTTTTTGCTCACTGGCTGCCTCCGACTGCAACTGACCGTGACACCAGACCCCAAGTATTCTTTAAGAGACTTCTGTACGTCATAGTTATATTAGTTGGTTTTGTGACGCTCTTCACGTGATACCATTAACCTATTATGAAGAAAGTCGTTCTCTATAGTCTTCTTGGTCTGTTGCTGGTTATCAGCTTATTCTTGTGGTGGTTGTCTCAGAAAACCGTGCCAGAAAATATTACTTATGGTATGTCTTTCAATACGCTATATGCACGTGAACTCGGTCTTGATTGGCGTGAGACTTATGACGCTATTCTTGACGATCTTCAGGTTCGTCATTTACGACTGGCTGCGCATTGGCCAATGGTTGAACCGTTAGAAAATATTTACAACTTTGAAGAATTAGATTACCAGGTTAAACGAGCTGAGGAAGTAGGAGCTAGTGTTATTTTGGGTATAGGGCGACGGCTACCTCGCTGGCCAGAGTGTCATGTTCCAGTGTGGGCAATGAAGCTAACTACATCTGAATTGCAGTCAGACCAAATTGACTATATGGAACAAGTCATCGAACGCTATAAAGACAGTCCTGCTGTGGTGGTGTGGCAGGTAGAAAATGAACCTTTTCTAAAGGCTTTTGCTTTTGAACATTGTGGAGAATTGGATGTAAATTTTCTGGATGAGGAAATTGCTTTAGTAAAAAAACTCGACCCAACCAGACAAATACTGGTAACCGATAGTGGAAACTTAGGTATGTGGAGTGGAGCCTACTCCCGGGGTGATATATTTGGAACCAGTGTTTATGTCCACTTTTGGAACCCTGAACTGGGGCAGTTTCGGACAGTATTGCCAGCCTGGGTGTACCGTGTAAAAACCAATCTCATGGCAGTTTTATATGGAGACAAGTCAACGATTCTGATTGAGTTGTCAGCGGAACCATGGTTACTAGAGCCGATCATAGATGTTTCGCTCGAGACCCAGTTCACTCGCATGAATTTAGAAAAATTTGAGGACATTTTAAACTACGCTAGAGACACTAGGTTCGATACTCAATATATTTGGGGAGCTGAATGGTGGTATTGGCTTCATCTCCAAGGAAGGTCTGAAATGTGGGAAAGAGGGAAGCGGTTATATGTAAAGGAAGCGGCGACTACCGTTGATGAAATTACTGAGCTCCGGGAATAAATCATTATATCTCTGCCCAATAAGACGTTATAATAATAAACAATGTTATTACCAGACGGCTACATAATAAACTACGTTAGTTATGAGTTTTTTTAGATTTGTATTTGCGTTCCTTTACATAAGAGATTGGAACACTGGTAGGATGGAATTCTCACTTCCTCGGATAGCGCTTTTTTGCGCAGCGATTTTTTTAATAATATTGGCTTTAATAATTATAAACTTTCTGCAAATACCAGTAGTTTATACTGCTACATGAAACGCTTTTTGATTATTTCTATCAGCCTATTTATTATGGCTCTTTTAGCTGTAGTTGCCGTGTTCTTGTTGGTGAACACAGCAGTTCCACCTGAGAATTTACCAGTGGATAACCTTCAGCTAGTCTACTAGTGTTAATCTTTTGTTAAGGTTGGTTTTATTTTGTTTAAACTATAGAGTAATTAGCTGACCGGCTGCCTTCTTTGTATTTCGTGTAAAATAATGATTGCTTTGGTCAAGAAACAACGTATACTTATTAAAATAATGAATATATATGCCAAATTTTGCCAGATTTAGAGCTCTGCCCGATAAAGACAAAGCTTCTCTCATAAGAAAGCTTGTAGAGAATGGTACTCCAGATTTTGACTATTTCTATCTTTTTGGTCTTTCGACTCTGATGGCTACTCTAGGATTACTTTTAAACAGTGGATCAATTGTAATCGGTAGTATGCTGATTGCTCCATTAATGTATCCTATTCTTGGAGTATCTCTAGGTTTGGTGATGATGAGTGATAATGTTGGTCTTTTACAACGAGCTTTATCAACTCTCGTTAAGTCTTTAGGTGTAGGTCTTGGCCTTTCGGTAGTAGCTGCTTTTCTTTTCGGCAACGCTGAGATGTATCAAACTGCCGAGGTGATGGCACGCACTGTACCGAGTCATCTTAATCTTTTGGTAGCAATAGTTGCTGGGGCTGCCGTTACCTACATGTTAGCGCGTCCAGAGTGGGGTGACGCCCTTCCAGGGGTGGCAATAGCGGTTGCGTTGGTGCCACCGCTCGCAACTATCGGTGTAGGAATTGCCGCTGGTAGCGCCCTTATTATAAAAGGGGCATCAATGATTTTGCTGCTAAACCTATTCGGAATTATTTCTGTTTCCGTTGTTGTTTTCTTACTGATGAATCTGTCTGAAAAGAAAAACATTGCTGAGTCAGCAATCAGGCGCGAGGACGAAAAGGTTGAAAATGAGAACAAGGTAGTTGCGGAAATGGCAGAACAGATTACAGTTGCGAAAGAAGATTTGGTAACCATTAGAGAGAATATAAAATCAGATGAAAAAGAATAATTTCACAGTAAATTTCCTACCTATTGTCAGCATGCTGACTGTACTTTTTTTGGCGCTAATATCCACCACTGAAGCCAGTTCGGTTGTTCGTTCTGGTGATACAGTTTCTATTTCAGAAGATCAAGTTATTGATGGTGATTTCTATTCGGCAGCTAGTAAGGTAAATGTTTCAGGAGAAATTGATGACGATATGATTTCAGCTGGAGGACAAGTGTCTCTGAATGGTTCTGTTGGTGGTGACGCATCTATTATTGGCGGACAGGTTAATATTTATGGTCCCGTCGGTGATGATTTACGTATTTTTGCGGGTGAGGTAACTATTGCAGATGCTGTTATTGGTGACGTGTTTGTGATGGCTGGTGTTGTTCATATACTTTCCACAGCTTCAATAACCGGTGACGTAATTATTTTTGGTGGACAAGCAACTATTGAAGGTCCAGTCGGAGGTGACGTACTTGGTGTAATTGATATTTTACGAATCGATGCGCTAGTAACAGGTGATATTGACATTAAGGTTGGTCAGCTTACTCTAGGTGAACAGACAGAAGTAGAGGGGTCAGTTAGTTACGTTAGCGAGCTACTTGTTATCCAGTCTTTAAACGCAACGGTTGTTGGAGGTTTGATAAGAAACGACCCTGTGTTGCCGACAAGTGAATCTCTGACTGGTTTAATCATCGTTCCAATATTAATTCTACTATTTTCAGTTTTAGTTTGGTATTGGGTTTCAAGGAGTACGTTGCAACTGGTTGTAGATAGAGTCTTGCTCAATGTAAGTATTCGACCACTTTTACTTGGTCTCACAACTCTGGTGTTTACACCTATTGCAATTGGTCTTCTTATGCTCAGTATGATAGGTGGAATAGTAGCCTCGGCTATTCTTTTTACCTATTTATTGTTAGGTACCCTTAGTTTAATTGGATTTACAGCGGTTCTTGGTCAATTATTAGTACGAGCATTTAGTAAGTCATCTAGACCACTGTCTCTTGTAACACTTCTGGTAGGGGTAATTGGAGTAGCTTTGTTGTTACTTTTGCCCGTAGTTGGTGAGATAATCTTGTTTGGATTTTTTGTAGTCACTATTGGTGCACTGGTGGATTTACTTATCCGGCCAAGAATAAATTAAATAACTCCTATGTTACAAGCACTCCAAGAAGTCCTGATGGATTTATGGCGCTTTATGTTTAGACAACCGAAACATAGTCATGGTTTACCATTGCTTACACCAGAGCCTCAGTCCTCTAAGGAGAGTATGGTGAAAGATAGAGCTGTAAATTCTTTGTCTGGCGTTATTGCTCCTTCTACTGATAGTGTTTCCCAATCTCTTGGTAGAGTTGCCTATGTTAAATCTGGTGATGCTATTTGTTTGAGTGGTCCAAAGTTTGTGTTTGATACTAAAATAAAATCTCTCTCCTACGGTGACGAGGTCGTAGTCACCCGCACGTTAGATTCTTTTGCTGAAATAGAGACGGGTGGAGTTCGTGGTTGGGTTGAAGTCAAGGTGTTATCTGACGATATACAGCAAGTTTTTCCTAATCTGAAATCGAACCAAATCTATGAGTTTAATAATGATCAGACTATTAAACTACGTAAATATATTAACGATGAGACTCTAGCGCACCTTCTTCTGCTGCCGTTACAATCAACTGAATATGTTTTGTACATGCTAAAACGTAGTGGTTCTAGGCTAGTATGGCCACCGATACGCCCACGAGAACCAGGTGCTTTGCATAAAATTTTGCGAGGCGTTAAGGGTGCTGTTATTAGTATAGAGCCACGAACCAGGTCTATTTTTGAATACGTTGGCGACGAAGAGTCTAGTTTTTTGGGTTATGTTGAGGCTGTTCATCCCGATTTATCTATTAAGCTCCATAGCGTGGGCAGACTAGAAGATGGAGAATATTTGGTGGAGGAGTTTACCCACGACGAATGGAAAGAATGGCGACCAATTTTCGTATCGTTCACGTAATTTATTATATATACAATATGCAACCAGTAGCTTTTTTCGATATAGACGGTACCGTTTTCCGGTCAAGTCTACTTATAGAGTTGGTTGATAAGCTGATTGAAGAATCAGTATTCCCTCCTGAAGCGAAGGATTCTTTTGAACCGCTTATGCTCACCTGGCTCTCCCGCGAAGGAACTTACGAACAGTACGTTAAAGCTGTTGTTAAAACATTTCTTGCGCATATTAAAGGTGTTCATTATGGAGAGTTTGCCGATATAGGTCGTCGGGTAGTTGCTGTACAGAGTAAACATGTATACCGTTATACTCGCGATTTAATTTGTTCTCTAAAGAAAGAAGGTTACTATATTGTGGCTATTTCACAGTCACCAAAAACAATCCTTGATGAATTTTGCGGTCAGTATGGTTTTGATAAAGTGTATGGTAGGTATTATGAAATTGGCCCGCAAGATAGGTTTACGGGAGAGGTTTTGGATGAGCACTTAATTCAGAATAAGGCGAATATTGCAAAACGAGTGTTTGATAGAAATCCAAAGCTCAGTCACGAACGTTCTTTGGCAGTTGGTGACACTGAAAGCGATATTCCGCTTCTTGAATTTGTTTCTAAACCTGTTTGTTTTAATCCAAACCAGTCTCTTTATAACTACGCTAAGAGAATGAGCTGGCAGGTCGTGATTGAACGCAAGGACGTCATATATCATTTATAGTCTTACACGACAGTTGTAATTGCAACTTACTAGATTGCACTATAATATATTTTCTTTTGTATGAAGACAGTTGGTATATGAGTTTTGTGGCTGTATAATATTTTGATGAAAAAAAAGAAACTGGAACGGAACGAAGAGAAGGCTGTGATTTCTGGTGTATTGGCTGGAATGTCTGACTATTTTGGTCAGGATCCGGTTCTATTTAGACTAAGTGCTATTACATTTTTGGTTTTGACAGGTATCTTTCCCGGGCTACTTCTCTATATGGCAGCCTGGATTATAATACCTAAAAAAAACAACCAACGTTTTGACTACGAGGTTGTCGAGTAAGTATTGCTTGTAGTATATTTACTATTATTTTGTATCCTCAATATTAAGAGTAAAGAACATAGCGGGAATCATTAGTAAGGCAAATACAATAAAAAGTAGATTGAATGGTAGGAAGAGTAGTGAGAGGCTGGCCAAAAGAGCACCTAGTACGTAAGCTAGTGGTCGAGTAATACGGAAGAAGCTGATAACCTGGGCATCGCTGCTCTTAGTCTGTTTAAAGAAGTAGCTCTCAGTAGTAACTTCCACAAGGCTTGCACCAATGCGAGTGGTGAACATTATAATTGACCATACAAGGATACTTGGTATCATGACAAACGACATCCAGGATGTTGAAATGGCAATAATAAGAAAGCCAAAGCCCATCATTTCCTTTTCTCCTATGTATTTGTCAGCAATGATTCCAATTGGGTATTCCAGTATCACATATGCAAATTGGGCAAAAAACATAACAATACCGAACTCAGCCCATGACAGACCAATAGTCTTAGTGAGGTAGAGAGGAGTGTACACCACCATAGCCATAAAGAACATTTGCAAGGTAAAGTGCGCTAGAAATACATAACGAATGTTTGATCGTCTCCAGAAGGTCCGGATGGCAGAGAAGAGGTCTATTTCGTTATATTTTGGGTCGTTGAAATTTCTAAAAAAGAAAATCATAATGACTATTACGGGCACAAGCGTAGATGCGCTTAAAAGGTAAGCGTTGGTAAAAGAATTAGTTTCCCCGTCAATAAGTAAACTACTGACCAGTGGTGAGACAGCACCAATTATGCTAGTTAGCGTAAGCAGTAAGCCTCTGCGGCTGCCGGTAGTTCCTTCGTTGTTGCCAATTTGCTCTTCCATGAATACGTCGATATTGAAGATTATTAGAGGAACAGAGATGAGATGCACAAGAAACAAAGGGATTGCTTCACGAAGACTGTCTGAAAAAGCCATGCCGGTCACCGCTAGTAAGTCTAGTATAAGTAATGTGAGCGTGAGTTTGAAATTACCTACTCGATGAAGAACTCGAGATATAAAAAGAAAAATTAAAACACTTAGGGCTGAGCCTACAGTATAGATAGTCCCAACTCCAGCTGCTGATATAAATTGCTCAAGGAATGACGAGTTAATGTAGGCCACCACAAAGGTGTGGAATATAAGTAACAATGAAGTGGCGTAGATGGGTATTAGGTTGCGTTTGGGCTCAAGATTCAAACAAATACTGTGGGAGGCTCGATGCATATTCTACATTATAGCTTGTCGGGACTTATCTTTTGCAGCCTATGAACATATAAAAAAACAGCCGCGAGCTTTGCTCTCGGCTGTTTTTTCTCACACTATATACCTATTAGCACCGGAATCACCATTGGACTTTTTTGGGTCTTCTGCATTAAGAAACCACTTACAACATCGGTTAGCTCATCTTTAACCGATTCTAAATCAAGCGGGTGCATGTGCTCGGTTTGTTTTTCGACTGTCCTTTTAATTAGAACACGCGCTTCAGAAAGTAGCTGTTGGTTTTCACGTAGATAAACGAAACCTCGTGAAATAATATCCGGAGACTTACGTAATTTACCAGTCTTGGTGTTAACAGTAGCGATGATAACAAACATTCCGTCTTCAGAGAGACTTAGTCGGTCGCGCAATACTACCTCTTGACGAGTCCCAACAGTGAAACCGTCAACCATCAAAAGTTCAGTTGGAATCTTCATTGGTTGAACTTTCAGTTCGGTTCCGTTTGTTATATCAACTATAGTTCCGTTGTCGGGAACAACCACGTTATCTTTGGGGAAACCATTTTCAACAGCTGCGTACATATGGTTCTTTAGATGGTAATGATGACCATGAACTGGAATAAGAAATTTTGGTTTCACTGCTTGATGGACCCATACCAACTCGCCTGCATTTCCGTGTCCAGATGAATGTACATGGGAACCTTGGTAGTTAATAACCTTAACGTTCTTACGATAAATATTATCCTTTAGCTTCTGGACGGCAATTTCATTACCAGGAATGACTGAAGATGAAAGTACAATAGTGTCTCGTTCGGTCAGTGTAATAAATTTATGCTTGTCAGTCGCCATACGCATTAAGGCTGCGAATTGTTCTCCCTGGGCGCCAGTCGATAGGATTACAATTTTATCGTTTGGATAGTCGCTCATGTCACCGCCATTAATAAAAGTGCTTGGCTTAACTTCCATGAGCTTAGCTTGGATAGCGATCTCGATATTAGTCTTAATACTTCGTCCTTCCATTATCACTTTCTTCCCATTCTCCTCACAGACTTTGATGATGCTGGTAAGCCGGTCAAATTGAGAGGCAAAGGTACCAATAACTAGTCTACCTCTAGTCTCCTTAATAATATCTTCAAGAGTGTCAAATACACGACTTTCTGAGGCTGAAAAACCCTGTCGGTCAGCATTCGTTGAGTCGCAAAGGAGAACGAGGTTGTTGTTTTCTCCAACTTTTTCCCACGATGCTCGCTCTTCGACGACTACCTTTCCGTCCTCATGAACAAGTTTAATGTCACCGGTAACAACAACATCCCCGTGTTTAGTTTCGATTTCAACTCCCATAGCGTCGGGAATGGAGTGGGTTACCGGAAAGGTCTTAATTTTTGTTTTTCCAACAGTAAAGCTTTCTCCCTCCTTGATTACGTTAACAACAACGGGATCCATATGAGGGAATTCTTCTTGGCGCTTTAGAATCATCAGAGAGGTAAGAAATTGTGTGTATATTGGAGGGTTTCCGATACGTTCCATTATGAATGGAATACCACCAATGTGGTCGAGGTGACCGTGGGTGATTACTAGTGCTCGAATTTTATGTTTTCTCTCTTCTAAGTATTGGGTGTTTGGTAAAATGTAGTTAATACCAGGAGCATTACTTTCGGCAGACACAAATTGGAAGCCCGCATCTACAACGATAATATCGTCTTTGGTTTCAATTATATTCATGTTGCGACCAATCTCCTCAACACCAGAAACTGGAATGATACGCACTGTATCTTCGTCAGTAATTTCCGGAATAACAGGCATTTTTTCATCTGTCGTATTTAAACGATGAGCTAGGGCTGGTGAGGTGTTCGAGCGACGACGATGTTGATTGTTGCGTCTGTTACGATTGTTGCGTCGTGCTGGTGGTTTCCCTCCAGTTCTGGAGTCGGGCCTGGTTGGTGTATTAGAAGAATGTTGCTGCTGTGTAGGTCTACTGGTATTAGCGTTTGCTCCAGTACGTCTAGGGTAGCGATTTCGTCTTGGTCGACTATTTCCTCCTTCAGGATTGCTAGTTGTATTGTTTGTATTGTCTGTTGTGTTCATAGTATTTCTGGATAATTATTTAATATTTCAAAATTTCGGTCATATTTCGTCTCGGAACAATCTCCATAAGGAATCGCTTTCGGTATGCCATTCGGCTATGTTGCTAAACCTATCTGCAGGGCGTCCTATTTTTTTCATTTCTGCTAGAGTTACATCAGTACTGACTACATAAGTAAAAGTTGGCTGGAAGAGAAATATAGCAGGACGCTCTTCGGTAATGATAGTACCAGCTTCTATAAGTGCCTCAAGGCGTGCCGGCTCTGACTGTTCAGTTCTTGCTGTTTCGAGCAATTGGTCAACGCTCACATTAGCATACTGTGCAATGTTGAGCCCAGGGTCGTCCTGTTGAGAGGAATGCCAAAATGGATACAAATCATACGAACGACTTATGTCGAGACCGTACAAGAGTATCTCAAAGTCTCTAGGGCGAATAACTGATTGTACCAACCCTGTTTGTTCAAATTGCTCGGTAACTATTTCTATTCCAATAGCTTCCCATTGTTCAGTAATTGAACGTGTTAATGAATCGAAAAGCGGAGAATTACTGGTCCTTAGTGTAAGACTAAGAGTCACAACTTCCTTGTTTATAGACTTTTCCCAGTGATTGAGGTTGTTTTTGTTCCAGCCTCCTGCTTCAAGAATCTCTACCGCATTAAGGGTTAGACTTGTGCTTGCAGTATCGTTGATGCCGTCTATAGATTCTAACTCAGGCTGAGTCATTGCGGTAGGTTCAGAAATGGGGACACCGTAACCATAGAGTGCTGTTTCTATAAGAGCATCCCGATTTAGAGCAACTGTCAAGGCTTCACGTGCGGCAGCATCTCTTAATACAGTTGATCGATTTTGATTAAAGAAAATACCGAACGTACGAGGCATAGGCGTTTCTATTAGCTGATAATCAGAACTAACTACATCTTTAAGTTTGTTTTGCGGCAAGTAAGCTGTTGTATCTATTCTTTGTTCAAGGAAGGCTGTTAGTAGCTGCTCTTCATTTTGGTAAAACTCCAGCTTTAGAGTGTCGATTTTTGGGTCATAAATACTTTCCCTAAAAGCGGTGAGTGTGTAGTGATTAATTAATCCTGAAGCATCGTAATCAACACCGGAAACTGAAAATGGACCAGATCCTATTGGTTCAGTGTTAATCTGACTAAAAGGTAATTGGTCAATAGGGACACTGCTCCAGATGTGAGCAGGCATAATACCAATGGTGAAATTTTCAATAAATGGTGCATATGCTTCTTCAAGGATAATATTAAGTTCATTTTCCCCAACTTCTTCAGCCATAACATCTGTCCAGTTGCCGCGAAGCGGACTCTTAAGGTCAGGGTCTTGAATAAGTTGGATGGTGTAGACGATATCACGAGCTGATAACGAAGTTCCATCATGGAATTTAATATCATTTCTCACAGTTATGTTGTAACTCAGACCGTCTTCAGAGACTGTTATTTTTTCAGCAATATCATTTACTAGTTTGCCATCAGAATTAATTCTCATCAGTCCGCTATAAACAAGTGCTGTAATGTCTTGATCAGCACGAGTAGGAGCAAGGGCAGGGTTTACAAATCTTGGTGTACCTAGAATACCCTCTGTTATGGTTCCTCCATGAGTTGGAGTCGTCTCTGAGTACAGCTGGTTCAGTGAGAATATTAGCCAGATGCTAGTACCAATAATAGTGAAAAACGCTATCCTTAAAAGAAAACGGTCGCTACCAGGAACAGATTCAATTAAGTTTAAGAAGCGGTCAAAAAGTCGAGGAGAAGATACAGATGAATGTTTCATGCTGGGTTTTAAGTGTAAGTAGTGATTAGGTAATCAGACAAAATTTGTTTGTAATTAATAACAAAGTACTTGCCATTAGGTTGGGCAGAGGTGTTACTCAAATATTCAGAATTTGCAAAAGGTTTCTAGATGCTTCTAAGCTAGTATGTTCAGAAACGCGGATATCACGAAAATAATCGCAAGACCGATTGAAAATTTGAACAGAAATAACTCAGCGCCACGACGCTTATGGAAAGCTGAACTAAAGTTGTCACCACCAAATGCTCCTCCCAAGCTTGAACCGCGTTGCTGCAATAAAATTGCTGCTACGAGAAGGATGGAGAGAATTATCTGGATATAAGGCAATGCCGGAAGCACTGATTCGATAATGTTCATGCCTAGGGAGAATATCAGAAACTGGAGCGAGTGGCAAGTATATTTTCCTTAAGATCCATAAAGGGTCAACATTTCAGATATTTTGACACTGACAACCACTATCGTATAATGGACGCGCGACATTGTGTGGAATGAAGTTACGATAGTTTTTATGCCGCATTATTTATTTGAAGTGAAAGTTTAATATTACCAATAAGTTCTTATTTTGAAGTTATGACAGAAAAAACAAAGAAAAGCGTAAGCCCAATTAAGCCGCTTGGAGACCGGGTAATCGTTCGGCCTTTGACCTCGGAAGAATTAGGGACAGTCTCTGCTTCTGGAATTATCATTCCAGATTCAGCCAAAAAAGAAAAACCAGAACAGGGGTTTGTGATTGCTGTTGGACCGGGAAAGTGGGATGAAGATGGTGAAAAGCGAATTCCTATGGAAGTAAAAGAAGGGGATCGGGTAGTGTTTTCGAAATATGGTTTTGATGAACTAAAGTTTGAGGACAAGGAGTATTTTATTGTTTCAGAATCTAGTATTCTTGGAATATTTGAATGAAGTAACGACCGGTAAACTATGACTATGCTGGATGAACTTGTCGGAGGTGGGCTGTAAAAAGTTGCAATTATCTCGAATTATTGGAAAAGTAAATATATATATGGCAAAAGAAGTATTATTTGGAGAAGATGTGAAAAAGAAGTTGCAGAAAGGGGTTGATACTGTAGCGAACGCTGTAAAAGTAACACTTGGTCCTCGCGGACGAAACGTAATTCTAGATAAAGGTTTTGGCGGTCCGACTATCACCAATGATGGTGTGTCAATCGCCAAAGAAATTACCCTGAAGGACAAATTCGAGAACATGGGTGCTGAAATCATCAAAGAAGTTGCTAATAAAACAAACGAAATTGCTGGTGACGGAACAACAACAGCAACTGTTCTTACTCAGGCGCTCGTTAACGAAGGTCTCAAACAAACTACTATGGGTGTAAATGCTATGGCGGTTCGTGCTGGTATGGAACACGCTGCTGAAGATATAGTGTTAGCTTTGAAAGAAATGTCTACTAAAATTGGTTCAGTTGAT
Organism: Minisyncoccia bacterium; assembly: GCA_047639355.1. GTDB lineage: Bacteria > Patescibacteriota > Minisyncoccia > Phycocordibacterales > UBA918 > OLB19. The sequence continues at coordinate 26,001 of JBLIOC010000009.1, forward strand.
GAGATTAAGCAGGTGGCTACTATTTCTGCTGAAAGTGCTGAGCTTGGAGAAAAGATTGCTGAAACTATCGACAAGGTTGGTAAGGATGGTGTGGTAACTGTTGAAGAATCACAGTCCTTTGGCATTGAGACTGAACTTACTGAGGGAATGCAGTTTGATAAAGGGTACGTTTCACCGTATATGGTGACGAATCCAGAACGAATGGAGTCAGAATACAAAGATGTTCATATTCTTGTTACGGATAAGAGGATTTCAAGTGTGCAAGAAATCCTTCCCTTGCTAGAAAAAATTGCTCAAACAGGCAAGAAGGAGTTGGTGATTATTGCTGACGACGTAGAAGGAGAGGCACTTACTACTTTTGTGGTTAATAAGCTAAAGGGCGGCTTCTCAGTCTTGGCAGTGAAGTCTCCTGGCTATGGTGACCGAAAGAAAGAAATACTAGCTGATATTGCCGTCACGACTGGCGGAACGCTTATTTCAGAGGAGTTTGACCTTAAACTTGAAACTGTTGAGTTGGAGCAGTTAGGAAAAGCTGATCGGGTCATTGCGACCAAGGACAACACAACAATTGTTGGTGGAGGTGGAGAAAAAGCTGCTATTGATGACCGGGTAAGTTCACTTAAGGCTCAGCTTGAACAGGTGTCGTCAAAGTTTGATAAGGAAAAGATAGAGGAAAGAATTGCAAAATTGGCTGGAGGTGTAGCTGTGATTAGGGTCGGTGCTGCAACAGAGACTGAAATGAAGTATCTCAAACTAAAGATTGAAGACGCTGTTAATGCTACTAGAGCAGCGATTGAAGAGGGAATTGTTCCTGGTGGTGGAACGTCATTGGCTCGATCTGCCTCGATTGTTGAAAAAGCCCAACTTGGTAAAAAGGGACTTGAGCGAGAAGAGTTGATTGGTTACAACATCGTACTAAAGGCTTTGGAAGTACCGTTGAAACAAATTGTGGATAATACAGGCAAGCACGACGGTGCGGTAATTGTTCAAAAGGTAAAAGAAGCTGGAGGTAACTCTGGTTATGACGCAGCCAAGGGTGAAATGGTAGAAGATATGATCAAGGCTGGAATTATCGACCCGGTGAAGGTCGAGCGTTCGATTGTTCAGCATGCTGTTTCAGCAGCAGCTATCCTTCTTACTTCAGAAGCTGCTATTGCCGATGAGCCAGAAGAAGGTGGATCTCCAACCATGCCTGACATGAGTGGTATGGGGGGTATGGGAGGAATGATGTAATAAACTTTAAAAATCCAGCCAACCAGCTGGATTTTTTAATTTATTTCTATCTTCACTCATTCAGAAAAAATCGCCTAAGGCGATTTTTTTATGGTAAAATGTTTAACATAAAAATGTAATTTTATTGTATGAACTCAACTTGGATTATAATTATAGCGATAGTAATAGTGCTTGGGTACGTAGTAGGCGCTTATAACAAATTTGTTAGACTGACTCAACGTGCTAAAGAAGCTTGGGCCGATATTGATGTACAGTTGAAAAGGCGCTATGATCTTATTCCTAACTTGATTGAAACAGTAAAGGGATATGCAGCTCATGAAAAAGAGGCTCTACAGGCAGTGACTGAAGCTAGAGCTAACGCAACAGCTACTCATATCGATCCTACGGGAGTAACTCCAGAGCAAATAACAGCTATGGCAGGTGCAGAAAGCGCTCTAGGTGGAGCAATTGGTAATCTATTGGCAATTGCAGAAGCTTATCCAGACTTGAAAGCAAATACAAACTTTCTAGAACTCCAGCGAGAACTTTCAGATACTGAAAACAAGATCCAGGCATCTCGTCGTTTCTTCAACGGAAACGTACGTGACTTGAACATTGCCCTGGAGTCTTTCCCAACAAATATTATTGGTAACATATTTAACTTCAAGGCTGAAGAATTCTTTGAACTAGAGGAGGGTAGTGATCAGCGAGAACCGGTGAAGGTAAGTTTCTAATATTATATGTCAGAAATTAATAGAATTTATTACAACAAATTAGTCCGTGATAATATACCCGCTAAGATTGAGGCGAAGCACAAAAAGTGTGATATTCGAAAAATTACAGATGTGCAGGAATTACAGCAGGAGTTGTTTAAAAAGATTCAAGAAGAGTCCTCATCAATGTCGATGAGTCGTAAAAAAGAAGAGTTTTTGGAAGAATACTGTGACCTTATGGTAGTACTCGAGACTCTGATTAAACAATTAGAAATATCAAAAGAAGAATTAATTGCGGCTAGAAGGGATAATTTACTAAAGAAGGGGGCTTATAAACATGGCTATTATTTACACTGGTCAGCCGATGTAGAATATCGTTCAAGCGAAAGCGTGCAGGGAATTCCTCTCTAGTATAGTAAGGAATGCCATTTAAGGTGTTCGTAACTTATGGCAACTCTATATACACAACAGTCCAGCAACGTACGAAAGACCTTTATGCTCATGGGTACATTTTTGGTACTTGTCATAGCTATTTGTTATGCAGTTTCGTTTTATCTTGGTAGTCCTATAATTCTATATATTGGTGCTGCTTTAGCATTATTTACTAGCGTAGGGAGTTACTGGTTCTCTGACAAGATTGTTCTCAAAATGACCGGAGCTAATAAAATATCAAAGGAACAAGCTCCAGAGCTGTATAATATTGTAGAAAACCTTTCAATTACTGCAGGTCTACCAATGCCAAAGATATATATTGTAAATGATCCTTCTCCCAACGCCTTTGCTACCGGACGCGACCCAGAACACGCTGTACTAGCCGCTACCAGCGGATTACTTGAGATTCTCGACCGAACAGAGCTTGAAGGAGTAATGGCTCACGAGCTAGCTCATGTGGGAAACCGGGACATGTTGGTGATGACAGTAGCTGTTGTCCTTGCAGGATTTGTAGCGATTGTGGCAGATATCTTTGCAAGATCACTTATCTTTGGTGGCGGCACTAATAGAGACCGACATCCAGCATTTCTTATACTAGGAATTGTGGGAATTATACTAGCTCCTATTGCGGCCAAGATGATTCAACTCGCCATCTCCCGAAAACGAGAATTCTTGGCTGATGCTACAGGTGCTCTCTTGACGCGTTATCCAGAAGGACTAGCTTCAGCCTTAGAAAAGATTAGTCAGCACGCTCAGCCCATGAAAAAGGCCTCCCATGCAACCGCTCACCTTTTTATTTCCGATCCTTTTCAAGAAAAGAAAACAGGAATTATGAGTAAGATTAACAGCCTATTTCAAACCCATCCACCGGCAGCAGATCGAATAGCTAAGCTAAGAAATATGGGTTCATAATGATAAATTAATGGATATTAAAAGTAAATTTCCAAACGAAGACTCCTTTCGTAATTTTCTTCAATCCAACGTTTCGTTTTATACAAACCAAATACAAAGTGAAGTTGGTCATCTAGAAAAAACCTATCTGAAAGCATTGCGTGACAAGATGTTAGGTATGATTTTAATGCTAGCTGGAGCTCTAATTATAGGAGGGTCTATTTCTATATTGGCAGATTTTCTACCCACCCTACAAGCCATATTTGTGGCACTTTTTTTTGGAGCTCTTTTTATTTGGTCAGGGGTAAGGAAAATTACTGGAACTACTCAAATAATAAGTGATTTTAATATTAAGTTAAATCAGGTAATCTTTTCAAAAATATTTAGGATATTTTCTTTAGATGGTTCTCTGGTTAAACAAACACAGTCTGATCCTTATAGCACGTCGAATCTGTTAGATTTATCTTCCCCAAAGAAAATTTGGTACAAGGAACTTCAGATTCTAAGTCGTAGATTTGGAAACCAGAATAGGACCATAGAGCAAAGTGAAGTCATGAGTTTTTTGGACGATTCGGAACTAATAACCGAGTCAAGAAATACCATTGTCATTGACGATATGTTTAATGTAGACGTAGAAGGTAACAACATGTTTGTTTCTGAGCTTGATGCACGGCATGTCACTGGTAGCGGAAAAAATAGAAGAGTAAGACACATTTTTCATGGTTACTTCTTCATGTTGGATTTAACTAAACAGCTTGAAGGCAAGACTTTTGTGTCGGCAGAGAGTGATAAGGCAGGATTTGCTCACCTGTCTTTCTTTGGTTCTGATGACAAAGTTTCGGAGACGATAATGGAGTGGAATGAATTTGAAGATAAGTTACACGTGGCTACAACTAACGAAACAGAAGCTCGCTATGTTTTGACTACAAACTTCATGTCAGACTTATATGATTGGTGGAAAAATAAAGAAGCTAGTATTAGAATTTCATTTATAAGTAACAAAATGTACGCTATTTATCCAGACAAGAAGATTAGAATCGGCAAAACAATTAGAAAGATCACAGAGAAAGAGATAGGGCCTTACTTGGAAAGCGTTGGAATTCCAATGTATCACGCTCTTTGTCTGGTAGAGGATGTAAATAATAGCCACGGTCAGTAACCAGCTAGTATGGTATAACTTTGTCTAGACGAAGTATGGAGAGATGGTGAATAATATATTGAATTTATGTCCCGATTTTTTTCTCACCATGAGAAAATCCCTGGACCAGTAGTGCCCAATGAGAAAAGGGTTAGTGATGACATCATGAATGAGTGTTTAGTATTCAAAAGATAATCAAATAATCAAATAATCACGGAGAGATGGCAGAGTGGTCGATCGCGCATCCTTGGAAAGGATGTATACGTGCAAACGTATCGGGGGTTCGAATCCCCCTCTCTCCGCTCGTTGAAAAAACCACCCTAGAGGTGGTTATTTTCTTGAGCGGAGAGAGAGTAAAGCGCGGGGCGCTTTACGTGGGGATTCGAAAAGGTTGCCTGATATTTTGCGACCGAAGGGAGTGAAAATATCGACAACCTGTACTGCTCCTGTAAGGAGAGAAATTCCCCCCCCCTCTCCGCTTGCAGAAAATAACCGCCTCTAGGCGGTTATTTTCTTAAGCGGAGAGAGAAGAAGTGACTCAATGTCACTTCTGTGGGGATTCGAAGAGCTTTTGAGTCAGATTATGAGCTTGCGAAGTAATCTGTCCAAAAGGTATACTGGTCATGTAATGACCGAAATTCCCCCTCTCTCCGCCAGTATAAAAAAGCACCTCAAGGGCGCATTTTTTATTTGACAGAGAGAGTAAAGCGCGCGGCGCTTGACATATTGATTTAAGTCAGTAGAATTTTCTGATGTGGTTCATGAGAATCACATGAAGTACGGCTATGCCACTTATTTAATCAACAAGAAGAGGAGAGTACCTTGAGTAAAAATGATACTACTACAAAGACTTTGACCGGCGGAGATTTTCTCCGTAGCTCCGCTATTGACCCGAATTTACATAACGAGTGGCAGGAGTTACCTAATTATGATGACAACCAATCGGTCAAACTATCTATCTTGTTTTCAACTGGTTCGTGTGAACAGCAAATGGTTACCCTACGAGATAATATCGGAAATCGATTACCATTTATGTCGACTGATAAGTTTGCCATGATTGCCATTCCTCAGGTTGGAGCTAATATGCTCAACGGTATTAGAGTCAGTCCATAAAGTAGTGCCTGACGTGATTGTGTCGTGACCCTTCCAGATTATTTTGGAAGGGTCTTTTAAATACTAACTGCTACATAGTTATCAAGGTCTTTTTTATGTTGCTTAAGCAGTGATATACTAAAAATCATGAAAAAAGCGGATTTGATGAGTATTTTGATAACATTTCTTGTTGGGGCTTTTGCTGGCTTATATTTATACGTAACTTATTTTGCACAGGTGTTGACTAATATTTATATACCTGACATAGGGAAAGTGTCAGAGTTGTCCATTGTAGGTGAAGTGTACGGTGGTTGTCGGAATACTTGCCCATCATTTCAGGTAACTAATGATGGTTCGTACCGATATTTGTATACTCCCGAAGTTGGCCAGTCTCAATTGTTCCATCAAGGAGTGCTGCCATCCAAGTTATATCGCCAATTGCTCAGTGAGCTAGTAAAGCAGACGTTGGTAGAACAATCTAAGGTAAAAAATCCGACGAACTGTAATTCGTATGTTGACGGAAATGATGTTAAATATGAAATTATTATTGACAGAGAAGTTTATATACTAGATTCCTGTGAGACCGAAGCTGATTTGGATAGTCAGCTTTGGATAACACTCCACGAGGTGTGGGAATATTACTTTAGCTTGGGAAATAAATAGTGAATTCACGCGTACTTCTTGTAAAAGACCAGTTCCGTTTTGGAACGGGCTTTTTTGAAACTAGTCATAACTTGCGGCGTAGTAAATTGTGTAAGAATGATAACTTCTTACGTTAGACTAAATTTATCTCAAAAATTACACTGACCAAATATATGCAATCAAAATCATTATTTATCGCCATAGCTGCCTTTGCTGTAACAACTACAGGAGTGCATGCGTATTACGGAGTAGAAATATTAAACGAAGCTGGACTTTCTGAAGAGCAAGTCACGGCGTTTGAAGAAGCGGGTGAACTAAGAGAAGGTGGCGACTTCCTGGCTGCGAGGGATAAACTAGTTGAAGCTGGGGTTGACGAGGAGACACTTCGCTTAATTCGTGAAGCTACCAAAGGTGCTAAAAACAAAATGAGAGAGACTGTAAAAGAAGGTGATTACGAAGCTTTTAAAAAAACGATAGCCGATTCACCATTAGCAGATATAATTACCTCTGAAGCAGATTTCGAACAGTTCAAAGAAGCTCATAGTCTGAAACGTGCTGGAGAATGGGAGGCAGTACAGACTCTTCTGATGGAGTTGGGAGTTGAGAGCGGGAGCTGGGGACATCACGGACATGCTTCCCGTCTCAGTTTCTTAAATGAAGAACTCAATGAAGAGCAACGAGAAGCACTCAGATTTGCCCGACAATCAAATGACAGGGAAACAATTATAGCCATTATTGATGAGACTGGAATAAACCATAATTACTATCGAGGATGGTAAGTAATAATAAAACTTAATACATATTCCAAAGCGACGCTGTAAACGTCGCTTTGTTTTTGGTATGATAACAACTATGAAATATATCCTCGGTTTGCTCGTCTTCTTAGTGGTTGGAATAAACTCTGTGTCAGCTTATGAATTAGCGATAACAGAAGTGGAGCG
>JBLIOC010000010.1:0-31449 GCA_047639355.1 Minisyncoccia bacterium
GAGGAATCTCGGTCATTACATGACCAGTATACCTTTTGGACAGATTGTTTTGCTTCGCTCACAATCTGACTCAAAAGCTTTTCGAGTCCTCGTGGACCTCGAAAATATAATCTTAAAAAGCTGCTCTTTTTCTTCTTTATTTCTGCGGGTCCACGAGAACTCGAACGCTAACACGTTCAGTACCCCAATTGGCTCCATTTTCTCTTCGGTCAAATCAGAGCTCAATCGGGCTTCGAGTCCTCTTAGGACCTCTCATAATATATTCCCAAAAAGCTACACGTATTCGCTTTTTACTCATTATTTTGCGGGTCCACGAGGAGTCTCGGTCATTACATGACCAGTATACCTTTTGGATATATTCTCCTTTCAGTCAAATCTACCTCAAAAGCTTTTCGAGTCCACGTGGACCTGAAAATTATGTCATCTAAAACTCCGTTTTATTCTTCCTAATTTTGCGGGTCCACGAGGACTCGAACCTCGGACGGCGGGTTTGGAGTCCGCTGTTTTACCACTAAACTATAGACCCGTGGTTATTTGATTTGTGGTCACCATAGTAGGCGAAAGAGGGGTTTAGGTCAACTTGCTTATCCGTTCAAAAAAGTTTCCACTCGTTGCATAATCGCAACAGAACCAGTCGGAGAGAACCATTCGATACTCTTGTCCCGCTTAAGCCAAGTCATTTGGCGTTTGGCATATTGTCGGTTTTTAAGTTCAATTTGTTCAATTAAATCTTCTTTTTTCAACTCTCCTTGCAAATATTTTGCTAGATAGCGATATTCTAAACCAAGATTATCCATACGTTCAAACGTGACCCCTTCTGTGTGGAGCCGTTCAACTTCTTCAATCATTCCTGATTCCAGCCGTTCTAAGAGTCTCTTGTGGATATTTTTATGGAGTTGTTCTTTTTCTACAGCAACACCAATCATAAGCCACTCGAAAGGAGATTCGGTTTCCGTTGACTCTGGCACTGTTCCAATGGCGCTGATAATTTCTAAGGCCCTTTCAAGTCGTCGACGGTTATCTGGGTCAATACTTGCAGCTCGCCTCGGGTCGGCGATTTTAATTTTTTCAAACAGTTCTGTGTTTGAAAATTGCTCTAGTTCTTTACGTAATTTTTCATCAGGAGCGACTGGTGCGGATTGTAGCTTACCTCGAAGTATGTCTATATAAAATGTTGAGCCACCGGCAATGATGGGCAGGCAGCCACGATTTTGGATATCCAAAATCGCGGGTGCAGCATCTCGTTCAAAATTTGCGGCTGTGTACACTTTCATTGGATCGGCAACGTCAAGTAGGTGGTGCGGTATACCTTCCATTTCTTTTACTGTTACTTTTCCTGTTCCGATGTCTAGGCCACGGTACACCTGTCGTGAGTCAGCTGACACAACCTCACCATTAAACGCCTTTGCAATGGCAATTGAGAGGGAAGTCTTGCCAGAGGAGGTTGGACCAACTACAGCAATTATCTTTAGTTTACTTTGCATTCTGGTAAGTGTACCAGAAATTTAATAGTTAGACCTGAAGCTGAAAATCTAAGATTATGCTATTATGCCGACTACTTAATAGCTAAGTAGTTTATTTATATATGGAAAAAGAATTATGCGACGGAGAGTGTTGTTCAGTCATTGCTCCGATCACTGTCGGAGATACTGTTCCCGAGGAAGTATCGTTTGAAGTTTTTCAGGATGAAAAGGAAAAAACAATGAGCTTTAAGGAGCTTCGTGGTAAGTGGGTGGTGCTGGTTTTCTATCCACAAGATTTCACTTTTGTTTGTCCGACAGAGCTAGAGGATATGCAAAAACACTATGAAGCCTTCCGGAAAGAAAAAGCGGAAGTGATTTCAATGTCGACTGATACTGTTCATGTACATAAGGCTTGGCATGATAATTCTCCTGCTATTGGTACACTAACTTATCCAATGGGAGCAGACCCTTCACATTTTGTTTCTGAGCTTTTTGGAGTATTAATTCCGGAAGAAGGTGTGACGCATCGAGGAACTTTTGTGATTGATCCGGAGGGAGTTGTTCGTTGTGTAGAAATAAATCATGATGCGATTGGCCGTTCTGCCAAGGAAACACTGCGAAAACTTAAAGCTGCTAAATATGTAAACGAGAATCCTGGCAATGTATGTCCAGCTTCTTGGGAAGATGGTGACGATACTCTTAAGCCAGGTCTTGATTTGGTAGGGAAGATTTAAAAAGTTATATATTAAAAGCCTCATACGTGTCCGTATGAGGCTTTTGCCTTTTGAGGCAAGTTGGTTAGCTAAAGATCAATGAATCCGCCGAGGTAATCAGGGTGTTCATTCCTGTATTTTCCGCCATGACCAAAATTACATACTATTGGCACAGTAGAGTTGCAGAGAGGGCAATCTTGTTTTTCATATGCGGTTAGACTGAACCGTTCTAATGAGACTATATTACCTACCCCGATTTCACTGGCTTTCTTTCCACTACGGTCTCCAATTACAGCGACGGTGTGTATTCTTGCCCCCAGGGCCTCAATCATAGGTTTAGTTGCTTCCAAGGTTGAGGTACGATTTAACAAATCATCAAACCAGACGAGTTGGGTTTTCGAGTCAATTATATTAACCAGATTATCTTCCCAGATAAATTCTTTATCCACACCAGTTTTGAGTAGCTCTATCGCATGTATGTTTGGGAAGGTATTTAAAAAATCACCGTACAGCCTTTTAATCATTAGTGCACCAAGTGTCTCTGGGCCAACAATCACGATTGGTTTGTGGGTGTCAAGATCTGTAGTTGCAATGATTTTTTTCCAAAGTGACAGACCTGCACGGAAGAGAAGGAACGCGTGCTCTGACTCTTTAAGCGCTCTGTAGTTTACATATCCGTGACCGTGCGTGCCACTGGTGTAGACAAAGTGTTTGCCAGTATAGACATCAGTTACTTCATGGATCGTATTCAGAAGTTTTTCTGTACCAGAGCCCTTTTCGTTGGAAGAATGTGCCATTGTTCTTTACTCCTTTGTTATCGATTGTGACAAATACGTCTGTGTACAAACTTACTACTAAACAAGTAAAAAAGAAAGAGATAATAAAAACCACTATGGTGACTTAATCCCCTCGGGAGTCTAGTCACCATAGTGGTGTTGGTCTTAAGTTTTAATTCTTTCCTTCGCTTCCCCTATTTCATCGAGGATGCGTATTGCGTTATTGCGCATTGTTGATCCTTTGTGTCTTACGGGACTACCAACAACCAGAATATCAGCTCCTGCCTCTATTGCTGCTGCAGGTGTTAATGCATTAGCGGTGTTAGTATCGCCTTTAATAAATGTATATAGAGGACGGATGCCCGGTACGATAAGAGTGTGAGAGTCTTTGAACCCAACAGGGGAGAGATTAATATCTCTTGGTGAGCTGACGACACCGTTTACTGGTAGTTTTGCGACCTCATTAAAGAAAGTCTTAACAGCAGTTTTGCGATCTACTTCACCCCGATTAAAGAATTCCTTATCCTCCAGGTCTGTTAATGGTCCAACTGGAGCAATGATGACATCATGTAACATCACACTCAGGTTAGTAAAAACTTCAGGGTGTACGCGGATAAACGTTGTAAGAATTTTGAGGTTACTGATGTTCTGTAGCATTGACCCGTCGTTGCTACAGGTACTCTGAACATCAAATAATTTGTAGTCCCCAAAAACTTTACACCCAGCCTCTTCAAGCAGGGAAAACGCCTCAATTCCCAAAAGGCGGAACAAGGTATTACCTTTGATAGTTATCCCTAGTTTGTCAAATTCATTACATATTTTATGGATCTCACTACGACCCTTTTCAAGCATTTTACTTACTGTCATACCCTTTTCAAATACAAGGTCTGCAGCATAGACAAAGTTCTCTGCGTGTGGGTGAATACTCATCTTCTATGTCCTCTAGGTTAATTTAAAAGATCCAGAAAAAGTGTACTGGCCTTTTTTGAGAATATAGGAAAATTTAGAAAAAGCAATAGTTATGCAAAAGGCCAGAGCGAAGCGCTGGCCTTTGTTGTGCCTCGGGAGGGAATCGAACCCTCACCCCTTTCGGAATACGATTTTGAGTCGTACGCGTCTACCAATTCCGCCACCGAGGCCTGGTGAAAATGAGTGTATCAGAAAAGGGCAGAATAATAAACGCTTCTTTATTCGAGTGTATACCGGAAAAGTGTGTATAAGTTGGATGTGTTAGAATGTAAAGAACGAGTTACGTAGAGCTCGGAGGTATTAGCTGTTTTTATGTATGGCATTTCAAGGTGATTCAATATATTGGGTAGAAGTCGAAAAGGTTGTCCCTAATCCCTTTCAACCACGAAGGGAGTTCGACCAGAACAAACTGCAAGAATTAGCGGAGTCTATTCGTATGTACGGTGTATTGCAGCCGTTAACGGTAACTCGTAACGAGATACAGCAGGAGAATGGAACATTTTATACGGAATACGAACTTATTGCTGGTGAGCGGCGTTTGCGTGCCAGCAGGCTGGCAGGTGTAGCCCAGGTGCCGGTCATCATTCGTGAAGGAGAACAGAGTCAGCAAGAGAAGCTGGAACTAGCTATTATTGAAAACCTGCAAAGGGAAGATCTGAATGCTGTCGACCGGGCTGTAGCCTTTAAGCAGCTAGCTGATGTGTTTGGACTATCACATGTCCAGGTCGCACAGAAGGTCGGCCGTAGTCGCGAGTACGTATCAAATACAATTCGACTGCTCGGTTTACCAGAGCACATGCTTACGTCACTAGGGCACGCCGAGATGATGGAAGGTCACGCTCGAACACTTCTTATGCTTACTGACCGTCCAGAAGAGCAAGAGGTTGTTTACCGGGAAATTCTTTTAAAGAAACTTTCCGTCCGTGAAGTCGAACGAATTGTGAGGAAGATTGCGACTGACAAGGTACGTAAAAAGAATCCGGGAGAGTTTGATGCTAGTCTTATCGAATTTGAAAAAAAGTTTACCGAAACTCTAGGTACAAGAGTCCAGATCCAAAAGACTGATTTTGGTGGCAAGCTAACTATCGATTACTTCTCTGAGGATGACTTGGAAGCAATTTTGAAAAGAATGCGTGAAGAGGCGACAGAGGGCGGTCCAGCTCAAACTGAGACAGTTGAAAGTCTGGTGGAGCATACTCCACTTGTAACGACTCCCCAGCCTGAGATTCCTAATATAGAACCAGCTCCGCCTATGGTTACCCCCCAACCAGAGCCTGCTGAAACAATTCCAGAAGAGTTATCGCTACAATCCTTAAATTCTTACATTACGCCTCCGGGGCCGACTGAGTCTGAGTCAATATCGACTTCAACCTCAACAGATTTTCCTAATTTGCCTGACGTGCAACCATTGGCTGCTGAACCTGAACCTGAACCTGAACCTGAACCTGAACCTGAACCTGAACCTGAACCTGAACCTGAACCTGAACCTGAACCTGAGCAAGAGCGGGTAGTACAAGCTGTAACGGAAACAGAGCCCCAAGTACAAGATGTACATCTTCCGTCAGACCCACATATGCAGTCAATTCTTACTGAAGTCCAACCTGAAGTATCAAGCGTTCATAATGTAACAGAGCATACATTGTCTGAATCAACCCGTTCCCAGAGCGAAGCTGTTTCTCCTCCTCCACCCAAACAAAACCAATCAGAAAGTGAGGATGAAAGCGGTCTCTATTCGATTCGAAACTTTAGCGTATAGGGTTTTCGTTTTCTAGTGTAATTTTAATTCGTCGTCTAGCGAGTGAGGTTTTGGTGAAATGTAGCCATTTTGGGCTTGGCTTGGCTGATTTACGAGTCTCAATTTCAACAATGTCTCCATTCTGCAGTTCAGTATTTAGCTGCACCATTTTACGATTTACTTTAGAGCCGAAGGTGTGATCGCCGACCTCTGAATGAATAGCATAAGCAAAATCAATTGTAGTTGCTCCGACAGGTAGGTCAACCACATCACCAGTGGGGGTGAAAACAAAAATGCGATTGGAAAAAAAGTCTGATTCTGCATCGGCAACAAAGTCACTAGTTAGATGTTTTGAATCGTGATTATAAGTTTGTCCAATAAGTGATATCCAGTGAGGGATTTTCTGTGGATGGGAGGTGTTGACCGTCTCTTTGTCCTCTTTCTTTATATCTACCTCACGTTTGGAGAAAGGTTGGAATAGGTAGGGTATCAGACTAGAAAACATAGACGGTTTTTTAGTTGTATCTGTTATTGCGGGTTGTTTGTAGAATACATGTGAAGTAATACCGAACTCGGCCTCCTGATGCATTTTTCTGGTTCGAATCTGAATTTCTAGAATGGTTCCGTTTTGAGTCGTGACTGTAGTGTGGAGTGACTGGTATCGGTTTGGTTTTGGGAAAGCAATATAATCTTTTACACGTTTTGGCAAAGGTCTCCATAGTTCATGAACGATTCCGAGAGCGCGATAACAGTCTTCTGTCGAGTCGACAACAACACGCATAGCAAGTAAATCATAAATAACATCGATGTCCCACTCTTTTCTTTTAAGTTTATGATAAAGACTGTACAGACCCTTTACTCGGAAAAACGTTTGGAAACCACTAAGGCCGACCCCTCCCAGCCGCTTTTGGAGAATTTTTCGTTCTCTTTCTAAGGTATCCTCGGCATTACCGAAGCGGCTCGAAAGTAGTTCTGTGACACGTTTAGCTTCTTCTGGATATACATAAGGGAAAGCAAGGTCTTCTAGTTCTTTACGCAATTTACCCATCCCTAGACGGTGGGCAACTGGTACATAAATTTCAAGAGTCTCTCTAGCAATACGTTGTTGTTTTTCATCTGGTATGTGCTGCAGAGTCTCCATGTTATGCAGACGGTCTACCAGTTTGATTATTAGTACTCGAATATCTTGGCTGGTAGCAACAAACAATTTTCGTAGACTTTCATTATGTCGATCGGTGCCGTAGTAGCGGACAGAACTCAACTTCGTTACCCCCTCAACCAAAAAGAGAATCTCTTCACCAAACTTATTTTTTAAATCTTCTGAAGTAACTGGAGTGTCTTCTATTGAGTCGTGTAGCAGACCAGCGCAAATAGTTCGCGGCCCCATCCCCATAACCGCAAGTTTGTAGCCCACAGCTGAGGTGTGTACCATGTAAGGCTCACCTGAGTATCGTTTATGACCTTTATGGGCCTCTTCGGCATAGGTATAGGTTTCCTGAACTAACTTGCAGTCCTCTGCCGTCGGGCTGTTCAGTTGGGAAGTAATGTCTTTAGCTGAATACATCTGTCTATTCTAGAGACAGAATCGATTATTGACAAGTTTTTGGTGCTATTTTGAAATAGTCGGGCACTATCTTTGCTTTAAAAGATCGATAGCAATCTCCAAAGTTATATCTTTGGTCTTGATGTTATCAGGGATACCGATACGTTTGAAACCTTTCTTTAAGTAGCGTCCAGATTTTGATTCCATTACATTTACAAGTTTATGAGTCTTTGGGTTCACTCCCAGTTCCCTGAGTAGCGTTTCACCTTTTCTAAATTGTTTTGGCTCGGCGAGGATTTCCATAGCTCGTTCGTAAGTGATTTCGTATGGGTTGTCTATACTATCTTTGAGTGAACGGAAGTCACCTGCATGTGCTATATACGGACCGTACTGACCTGAATTGGCCATCACTGGTTCTTCGGTCTTTGGATGTATTCCTAATTCTCTTGGTAGTAGTAAATATCTAACCGCGTCATCAAGAGTGACGTCTTCGGCTTTGACTTCAGGTGGAAGGGAAGAGCGTTTCGGTGAAGGTTGTCGTTTACCTTTAATTTTTTCAGGAATTTCTCCTAATTGCACATAAGGTCCAAACCGACCATTCATAATAAAGATTGGTTCACCTGTTTCAGGGTGGTTTCCGATTGGCTCTTCTGGCTTTACTTCAGAACCATCAATTAGACGCGCACCGTCACAATCAGGAAACTTTCCACAAGAAAGGAAAGTGCCGTTTCGTCCGAGCTTCTTCACCATGCCAGCTTTACACTTTGGACAAGGGAATTCTTTGGGGCCAGAACCAAGAGTAGTTAGTTTGGGGACATCTTCCTTAGCGGCCACGGCCTTTTGAAAAGGTGTGTAAAAATCAGTTAGAGTTTTTTTGTATGTACGATCACCGGTAGCAATTTCGTCTAGCTTGTCTTCCATTTCGCTGGTGAAATCGTCGCCGATATATTCTTTAAAGTGTTCTTCAAGGAAAGAAGAAACTACATCACCGGTGTCGGTCGGTATAAGGGTACGGCCTTCTTTATCAACATACCCTCGTTGCACGATGGTATTCATAATCGATGCGTAGGTTGAAGGGCGACCGATGCCGCGTTTTTCTAGTTCTTTAATTAGACCAGCTTCAGTGTAGCGATTTGGTGGCTGAGTTTGTTTGGCCTCAATTTCTACATCCTTACACTTGAGTTCATCACCTTGGGCAAGTTTTGGCACTTCAGTGTCTTCACCACGAGACCGGGGGTCTACCTTGAGCCAGCCATCGAAAATTACTCGAGAACCGTTAACAGAAAAGTCTGGAATTGTATCTTCAGAATCTTTAACGTTTGTAAGTACTTTAGTTCGCTTCAAGGTTGCGTCAGCCATTTGTGATGCGACTACTCGCTCCCAAATCAGCTCATATAGAGCTTTTTGGTCAGCGGTGGTGCCTGCGTTCATTTTTGAAAAAGTCGTCGGACGTACAGCCTCGTGAGCTTCTTGGGCTGACTTGCTTTTGGTTTTGTAACTACGAGGAGTTACGTAATCTTTTCCGTACTCCTTACTAACTAATGCATGAATTTGCTTCTGTGCTTGCGCGCTTAAAGCTGGGCTGTCGGTACGCATGTAGGTAATATGACCAGCTTCGTAGAGTTTTTGTGCCGCGCCCATAGTTCGCGAAGGGGTGAATCCTAGTCTAGTCGAGGCGGTCTGCTGGAGAGTTGAAGTAGTAAACGGTGGGCGAGGTACACGCTTCGCTTCACTCTCTTTAACTGAACTTATAATCCAGTCGTGTTTTTCGCCAATGGTTTTAATGCGCTTGGCTTCCTTTTCAACTCCAGGCTCTTTTGTACAAACAAACGGCATGACGGTTTTTCCTTCTTTAAGGTTAGCGGTCAAGACAAAGAAATCCTCGGGAATAAAAGCGCGAATTTCTCGTTCACGCTCCATCACAATCCGAAGTGCAGGAGACTGCACTCGACCAGCTGATAGACCGTAACGAACTTTTTTCCAAATTAGTCCTGACAAGTCATAACCTACCAATCTGTCCAAGACGCGACGGGCTTCCTGAGCTTCCTTTAGGTTTAGGTCAATGTCACGAGGTTCTTTAATTGCCTCAAGGATAGCGTTTTTGGTAATTTCATTAAAAGCTACGCGCTTTAGTTTAGAATTTTGTTTTTTGATTA
Source organism: Minisyncoccia bacterium (assembly GCA_047639355.1). Lineage (GTDB taxonomy): Bacteria > Patescibacteriota > Minisyncoccia > Phycocordibacterales > UBA918 > OLB19. The sequence goes on from JBLIOC010000010.1 coordinate 9,356, forward strand.
GTTCGGCTACGTGCCAAGCTATCGCTTCTCCCTCGCGGTCGGGGTCAGATGCGAGCAGAACCTCATCAGCTTTCTTGGCTGCTGCTTGCAAGCCCTCTATTACCTTCTCCTTTCCAGGCGAGGTGATGTAGTGGGGAATGAAGCCAGCTTCAACATCAACAGCATCTTTGTTGCTTTTTGGAAGATCACGAACATGGCCAATTGAGGACATTACCTTATAACCTTTTCCTAAATATTTCTCGATGGTTTTCGCCTTTGCTGGCGACTCTACGATGACTAGTGTCTGTTTTGACATATATATTGAATGAATAAAGGAGTGTAACGACTATTATGAATTTGGTTCCGAATCTGCCCCTTTCCTAGGGCTGATTCCTGGAACCTGTTACATTTCCTTGAATCCTGTTGGCTAACAAATACTAGCTTGCGTCTAATCTGTCAACTTTGTTGTACCACACTTAACAATTCGAGCGATAAATATTCTGGTCGCTTTTAATATGACCTTGCAACTCCATCAACATTAATATCTGTGATGCTTCGTGGGTTGGAAGGTTGATATTCCTTATTAATTCATCGCGATGGAGAGGTTCGTGGAGTTGTGTCAAAACAAGTTCTTCAGTTGGGGATAAGATTAAGGTGGGTTGAATGCTTTCAGTTTGTTTTTGTTCAAAATGTAGGCAGTCAAGAATGTCCTGGCTGTTGGTAACCGGAGTAGCGCCTAATTTAAGAAATTGATGTACCCCGAGGCTATTTTTAGAAAAAATACTGCCCGGAACAACGAGAAGTTCACGGTTGTAGTCGGTGGTCATACGGGCGGTAATTAATGTGCCAGATTTTTCCTCAGCTTCAATTAGTAGAGTGGCACGACTGATTCCGGCTACTAAACGGTTGCGCTGCGGGAACGACCAATTGGTTGCCCGAAAATCTGGCGTAAATTCAGAGAGTAGACCACCGCCAGCTTCGAGAATACGGTAGGCAAGGGGTTTATGAGTGGCTGGGTAGAGTCGTTCATCAGATAGTCCGCCGCCAGGAATAGCTAAAGTATATAAATTGTTTCGTAGGGCGGCTTCGTGAGATAGAGAGTCGATACCTAGGGCGAGACCTGAGACAATACCGACCGGATAACCAGAAAGTCCACCAACTAACTCTTCGACCACCTGTTTTCCGTAGGTAGTGTATTTGCGGGAGCCGACAATAGATAGAAGGGTGGTGTGTTCCGAAGGTAACACCCCACGATAGTTAAGCGTTTTCGGCGGCTGCGGAATTTCCCGCAAAAGAGCCGGAAATTCAGCCGCCGCCAACTCTTTAATTGGAAAGTCCATATGACATTAAATATTAACATAACCGTTTTCAGAAACAGTTTCACTTTTTAAATAGTCTCTATGTTAATATTATAGTAATGAAAAATAGTCCATCAGCACATGAGCAGGGAGAAGTCCTTAATGAAGAAAGCGTTCCTGTTGCGGAGACGTCTCGTGAGAGTGGTGTGGAATTACAGACGGAAATTTCTAATCTTGAAGCGAAGCTAGCTGACGAATCTTTAAATCAGATGAGTATTTCTATGCTAGAGGCACAAATTGTCGCAAAGCGTAAAGAACTAGCCGAGTCCACAGCCGCAGAAGTCGAGTGGGGTATTAGTGATGAAGAAAAGACGCTCGCATATTTAGAAAATCAAACTAGAAAATCTGACGCAGAGCCAACCGTTGAACCACTTTCTCAGGAGATTGCTGCACTGGAGGATGGTGCTTCAGTTTTGGTCGAGCCTAGTCTTGAACCTACAAAGGAGGTTCCAACCGAAGAGAATATTGAGTCTACGAATGAAAAAGTAAACCATTTTGAACTAAAACACAGCTTCATGGAAGCTCGTCGAGAATATGAAGATGCGTTAAAAAAAGAAGCTAGTGTTGGTAGAAAATTGTTTGGGATAGGTCGTGACAAAATGAATGAGGACACGCAAAAAGCCTACGATAAATACATGCTTACCAATGAAGCTCTCTATAAATCTGGTCGCGACAGTGGGGTTCATGACAGACTTGCTAATATTTTGAATATTCGCAAAGCTAAAACGGAGAGTAAAACTGGCCGGTCGCCCGAGGGTGTAGAAGAGTCTGTTAAATTAGCTGTTGCAAACAGACATATTCTTAATCCCGCCGAAAAAAGACTCGAGCTACAAACTTCCCATATGCCGGAGTCTATATCTAACTTGAAAGATAGAGTGGTGGGCAAAATAAAACAACATCCGACAATTGCTATTGCTTTGGGCGGTACTTTAATCGTAACGTCTGCTGTTTTTAGTTTGCCAGCTTTGTTGACAGGTATTGGCACTCGATATGCTGGAGGCAAAATTGGTGACCGTTATGAAGCTGGCAGAGAAAAAGGTAAAAAATCAATTGTAGATTCTATTGGATCCGAAATTAACTTGTCTGAACTTGAGTCGGAGTATTTTAACAGAGCAAACAAAGTGCAAAGGGTAAGAACTGGTACAAACTGGGCTGCGGTAGGTGCCGGTCTGGCGGCTGGCGGTATAAATACTTTTGCTAATGCAGAATCGATTGTCGATGTTGCAGGTTCAAATTTTAGTCCTGTTTCTCTGACAGAACTTCAGTCTGATTATGAGGATATTGGTTTTAATGACGTTCAAGATGTTGAAAGCGGTCCAGCTGAAGGTTCTAATCACAATCCTCATCTTGATACTCAATCAGACATTCTGTCTGATGTTAATGAGAGTCCAGTAGTGCATTCGGTAGCCGCTGAATCTATTCCTTCCTCACAGTCAGTCGAAAACAACGACGGTATATTTGTTCCAGAGCGGGGTGACAATCTATCTACAGCGCTGGTTGAAACTATTAAAGCCAGGGTGGCCAATGGTAGCTTGGTACTACCGCCAGGGGTAGGAAATGAAGGTATTGCCCACTACATGTATCAATCTTTTCCAGAAATGACAGATGCTACAGATGTAAGTCCACGATTAACACCCGATCAGTGGCGAGAATTGAATGTGTCGAGCGGTGACCCAAACAAAATTGGGATAGGAGAACAAATTAATATTGATAAATTATTGGATAACATGTGGGGTCCACCTAGTGAAGTATCTGCGCCGACTACGCCCGATCCATTCGTGGTAAATGAAGTAGTTTCCGATACTCCGCCAGTAGTTAGTGAGGTTTTAAGTAGCGAATCTGCTACAGGTGTTGGGGTAGTACAACCGCATCAAGAAATTACAGTTGGCTCGGATACACCAGACCCGCTCCCTGATGAAATGTCTGAAGATGTAGAGTATAGAGAGCCGTCTTTAGTAAGTAATGTAGCCCTCCTCGCCGCTTCCCAAAGTGAGATTTTGTCTGACCGAGCAGCGATACTAGCTACGCAGGGGTATGAAGGAATGTATGGTTACTCACCAATGTACGTGCCAGAATTGGAACTGCGTGTCTTTCATGCAGAGACTGATCTTACATCTAGGGAGTTTTCGGAGATTATTTATCGCCAGACATTAGATGCGTATCAAGCTGGTGAAATTAATTTACCCGTAGAGACTATGAATAATGTTGCGAATGATTCAACGGCAATCAATGCTTTTGTTGATAAAAATGCAGATGAATTCTCTGGGTTTAATCCATTTCTTTCAGATAGAGAGCCGCTCGGCTTAAGTGTGGCTGCGTGGATAGAATTAGGTTTTAGTTCAGGTAATCCGGATAAATTAGTAGCTGGTGACAGTATTAATGTGGGTAATTTAATTAAACACATTATTGAGCATGCTGCCGAGCGTATTAACGGTAGATTAAATTAATCTTAAAATATTGTATGCAGAACGATAATCTTCAAAATAAACTTAGCCAAGCATTTCCATTGGAAGAGATGTCAGAAACTGAACGTGATGCATTTTTAGAACGGGTGGGGTCAGTAATTATAGACTCAGCAGTTGGACGGTTACTGCTTTCGTTAACCGAAGCTCAGATCGCTAAACTTGAACTTCATTTGGAATCTAACTCAGACACTAGTGACGTGTTTACATATCTTCTAAATGAATATCCAAATTTTGAAAAATTGGTTGAAGAAGAAGTGGCTGCTTTACGAACAGAAGCAGTCACAATAGTTTCATAATAGGTAGTTAATTGCCGCTACTTTGTAGTGGTATTTCGTGTATAATCTTGTCATTATGTTAGATATAAAATTCATTCGTGAAAACTTGGGTCTGGTGAAGCTTGCCGCCACCAAGAAAAAGATGGACGTTGACCTCGACCAGCTTATTAAGGTGGATGATTCTAGGAGAACCATTATGCAGCGTCTTGAGGAAAAGCGAGCAGAGCAAAATCGAGTGTCTGATGGTATTCCGACTACGCAGGATCCAGTAGCAAGACAGGAGCTCATCACACAGATGCAAACTCTCAAGGCCGATATTCAGTCTGATGAAGAAACTTTAAAGCCGATATTGGGAGAATGGCAGACTCTCATGCTCCAAGTACCAAATATTCCAGACATGACAGTCCCCGACGGAAATAGTGATGCTGATAACCAAGAAATAAAAACCTGGGGTGAGCAAACCAAATTTGAATTTGAAGCTAAAGACCATGTGGACTTGATGAGTAAACACAATATGGTCGATTTTGAGCGTGGAACAAAAGTTCACGGATTTCGTGGCTACTACCTCCTTGGTGACGGTGCTCGACTATCTTGGGCCATTTGGAACTACGCTAACGATTTTTTTGCAGAAAAAGGGTTCGTCCCAATCATCCCACCAACAATTGTTCGTAAAGCTAATCTCTACGGCACTGGCCACTTACCAAACGAAGCGGACGATGTATATCGAACTCAAGATGAGGATTATCTAATAGGAACAAGTGAAGTTTCCGTTATGGGTTACCACGCAGATGAGATTTTAGACAAGGCGCAACTTCCAGTAAAGTTCCTTGGTTTTTCTCCTTGTTATAGGCGTGAGGCCGGCAGTCATGGGAAGGACACCCGCGGCCTGATTCGAGTACATGAGTTTTATAAGATGGAACAAGTGATTCTTTGCGAGGCTTCGCACGAAGTTAGTGTTCAGTACCACGAGTGGCTCAACCGAAATACTGAAGAATTTGTCGAGTCACTAGAGATTCCGTATCGTACCGTGCTTAATTGCGGAGGTGACCTAGGACAAGGGCAAGTAAAGAAATACGATATTGAACTATGGGTCCCGGGTGAGGAAACTTATCGCGAAATTAGCTCAGCTTCATATTTCCACGATTTCCAAACCAGACGTTTTAATATTCGTTATAGAGATGAAGAAGGTAAGGTTCGATACGCGCATTCACTCAATTGTACAGCGATTCCAACGCCACGAATTTTAGTGTCACTAATGGAGAACTTCCAACAAGCTGATGGGACGGTAAAAATTCCTGAAGTTTTACAGAAGTATTTTGGTAAAGAGCTGATTGGTTAAAGTTTTATTACTTATGCGTCTAGCAATTCACCCTAGGACAAAGGCGAATTGGGACGTAAATTCACAATAATCACGCCGCTGATTTGTTCATTCATTTCTTGTGCTACGATACTTCCATGAAAGCGCGACGAAATCGACGACTAAATCCAGACACATTTGTTCTTTTAAAACATATATTTGCAGGATTCCTAGTTTTAGGATGTGTGGCACTACTGGTGGTTGCTGTTTGGTATGGGACACGAGTCGAGCCGTTGACAATAACTAGCGTGGAAGTGATTGGGGGAGAGACTATTCAACATGGTGAAATTGAAAGAATGGTCAATGAATCTCTCAAGGGCACATATTTTGGTTTGATACCACGTCAGTTTGCGTGGTTTTATCCTGAGTCTGGTATACGTACTGCACTTGAGGGTATTGACCGTATTCGTGATCTTTCTATTGGTCGGGTTAGCGGCAACGGACTAATCGTGGCTTTTGATGAATATATACCGCAGGCACTGTGGTGTGGGTCGACATCCGGAGAGGACTGCTTATTTTTGGATAATACCGGGTATTCTTTTGGTCATGCTCCTAATCTTTCTGGAGGAAGTTTTCTACGCTTTGTCAAAACAGCACAAAAAGCTGTGCTTTATACTTCAATCACGTCAACTGAGTCTTTCGATACAATCGTGACATTGTCAGAACTGCTGGCTGCTCAAAACTGGTTTGTGTCACTAGTCGAAATTGATTTAGCGGGAGACGCTTTCTTACAAATGTCAGGTGGAGGCGAACTCAAGGTTAAGCTTTCACAACCGCCAGAGGAAATAGTTGATAATCTACTTGTTGTTTTAAGTTCGGTTGAATTTGAACATATTACCCCCGGTAATTTTCAATATATTGATTTACGGTACGGAAATAAAGTTTTTGTAAATGAAGAAATCGCCGCTCCAGAAGAGGAAACGGCGAGTAGTAGTGAACAACAGGAGGGCGACTAAAGAACCTAGTTTGAATAACTTTTTATAGGTAGAAAGAAGGTATAAAAATCCCATAATTTTTCCAAAATTCCAGGAACACTACCTCCCTTTAAAACACTTATGGTCACACCTAGTAGTGTAAGGGTAGTCAAAAATATTCCAAAACTAAAACAGTAAGCGAATGTGACAACAAGTAACCTGTAGACTAATGTGTCTAATTCGCTCCCACTGCCTATTTGTATACCTACCAGCACACAGGAGAGCAAAAGTAGTGCAGCGGGGATTAGGACGACTACTAGGATCTTAGTCCTAAGTCGTGTTTGATTACTCATGTACTTCCTCCTTGCAATTAATATGTCTCTCGGTACAATGCCACCATTATGAATTTTTGGCAACAGCTACCAAAACCAATTTTCGTTTTGGCGCCAATGGCGGATGTTACTGACGCGCCTTTTCGCCGGATGATAGCCAAGTATAGTTCTCATACACGTAAGGACGGCACTGTAGGTGGGCCAGATGTGACATGGACAGAGTTTGTTGCTGCTGATGGACTTGCTCGCGCAACTCCAGAAGGGAAAGAGAAACTGATGGCAGACCTAATTTATAGCGAAGAAGAGCGGCCAATCGTGGCGCAGCTTTTTACTAGCAACCCTGAACATATGGAATATGCCGCTAAACTTTGTCGTGAACTTGGTTTTGACGGAGTTGATATAAACATGGGTTGTCCTGATCGTTCAATTGAAAAACAAGGTTGTGGCGCGGCAATGATTAATAACCCAGAAACCGCTAAGGAAATAATTCAAGCTGCCAAACGTGGCGCTAAAATGGGAGGGTCTGACGGGGTTCCCGTTTCAGTTAAAACCCGAATCGGCTACAATGATAACCAGCTTGAGGAGTGGTTACCAGCACTTCTTGCAGAAGCACCGGCCGCTCTCGCTCTCCATGCCCGCACCCGAAAAGAAATGAGTAAGGTTCCAGCGCGATGGGAGCATGTTAAGCGTGCGGTTGAAATCCGCGATGAATTGGGCTCAGATACTATTATTCTCGGTAACGGTGACGCTCTATCTATAGAAGATGCACAATCGAAAGTTGACGAGACTGGTGCCGATGGGGTTATGTTCGGGCGAGCTATTTTTGGTAATCCGTGGTTATTTCACCCCAATAAAGACCTTTCAAATATTAGTCTAGAAGAGCGACTACGAGTCATGGTTGAACATACTAAATTGTTTGAGGAACTGCTACCGTTCAAAAATTTTGCCACTATGAAAAAGCACTACAAAGCCTACGTAAATTCTTTTCCTGGTGCTGTCGAACTAAGGACTGAATTAATGGAACAGAATAATGCAGTAGAGATAGAGGAGTCAGTGGATACATTTTTGTCTAACTATTGATAAGGTCTGTGTGTATGTCGAGGAAGAAAGTAATACATTCGATGATACACTAAACACTATGAACGAAATCTTGCACGCAAATATTTTTTTTATTATCGCGAGTATAGCAACGTTTGTTTTTTGTATTCTAACTAGCGCTATTCTTTATCATGTGTTGAAAATAATGAGGAGTATACGTTCAATTGTTGAGAGAATCGAAGCTGGTAGTGAAGTTATTGCAAATGATGTTGCTAACGTGCGTGAACTTATTGCTGGTGGTGGTATGTTCTCACGAGCATTTCAGTTTATTATGGGTATAACTCACGGTCGCAGTTCTTCAAGGTCGAAAAAAAGATCTCGTACTGAGAATTAATTATTTTAATAAAGTTTTATGGCAAAGAAAAAAACAGAATTGACAACAGCTCAGAAGGTCGGAATTGGAGTAGGTCTAACAACTGCTGCAGTGGCAGCAGCGGGATCTTATTTTTTGTACGGTAGTAAAACTGCTGCTAAGAATCGAAAGGTTGTTAAGAGTTGGATGTTAAAAGCGAAGGCCGAAATATTGGAAAAGCTTGAAGATGCAAAAGAAATGACTCAGGAAGATTATGACAAAGTGATTAATGTTGTTGCTGGTGCTTATTCAGAACTAAAAACTGCTTCACGCGCCGACATTAAGACTTTTAAGGAAGAGATGAAGGACCACTGGAAAGCGATTGAAAAAGTAGCCGCACCAAAGAAGAAGGTTGCAAAAAAGGCTGTTAAGAAGGCCGTTAAAAAAGCTTCTCCTGTCAAAAAAGTAGCAAAAAAGGTGACCAAGAAGTAAATTCAGTTATACACTTTGTAATCGGCGTGTTCGCGAAGCGGACGCGCCGATTCTGTATGATATAGGTATGAGATTCGCGATTTTCGGAATACTAGTTGCTATTGGAGTCTTTAATTTTACCGGTTCACCGCAGTCAGTTTCTTCAACCGAGTTGGTCGTAACTGAAAAGGAGTCTGTGTTTGTAGTCGATGATTTTACTTTTCCTGATGTTACTGCCAAAGCTTACGGAGTATTTGATATTAAAACTGGCAAATTACTCTTAAGTTACAATGCAAAAGAGTCTCTACCTATTGCTTCTGTTACAAAACTCTTCACTGCCGCTACTGCCTTTGAAACAAATTCCGTCGATGAGATGTTAACTGTTACTACTGAAGACGTCGCTTCAGAAGGCCGGGCAGGCAAACTGGTTGCTGGCGAAGAGTATAGACTTCGGGAATTACTTTTTCCGCTACTGTTAGAGTCTTCAAACGATGCTGCTGCTGTTTTTGAGCGCACCTTAGGGAATATTCCTTTTGCTGGTACATATTTGGCTGATGCTTCAGGCCTATCGTCTAACAATCTAGCCACTGTAGTGGAATTGGCGGGCGAAGTTCGTCGTGTGTACCTAACCTTTCCTCAAGTGTTTGATGTGACACGTTTAAAACAACATATCGGTGAATACACAGGCTGGGTCAACAATTCTCCAGTTCACGACTTACCAGATTATCGTGGTGGTAAACATGGCTATACTAAGGATTCTAATCGAACGCTAGCCGCAGTATTTGCAGAACCCTTACTTGATAATAGAGAGCTTGGCTACATTATTCTCGGAAGCGACAATCTTAAGGAAGATGTGGTCGCTCTGCGTGCTGTTGTTGAAGGCTCGGTACATTTAGAGACTGTTAAATAATTTGCTATACTACTGACCATGTCGTCTACTGCAGCTCTATACCGTAAATATCGCCCACAAAATTTTGCTGAAGTCCGTGACCAGGATCATATCGTGACTGTCCTTGAAGGGGCAATCAAAAAGAGTTCTATTCCACACGCAATACTCTTTTCTGGTACACGCGGAACTGGCAAGACCACTCTTGCAAGGATTTTTGCCAAAGCTATTGGAACAGCCGATTTGGACCTTTATGAAATTGATGCGGCCTCTAATCGAGGAATCGATGACGTGAGAGAACTCAAAGAAGCTGTAAATACAATGCCGTTTGAATCATCTCATAAGGTATATATTATCGACGAGGTTCACATGCTCACTAAAGAAGCCTTTAACGCTCTCCTAAAAACTCTTGAGGAGCCACCTAGTCATGTCGTATTTATTTTAGCTACCACCGAAGAAGAAAAACTTTTAGATACTATACTTTCACGTTGTCAGGTGTTTCGGATGCGCTCACCTTCACGAGCAGTGTTAGCCGAGACAGTAACCGATGTAGCCAAACAAGAAGGGTTCATTCTTAGTCCTGACGCTGCCGACCTCATTGCTGTAGCAGCAGATGGTTCTTTTCGTGACGCTCTGGGTGTAACCCAAAAAGTCATCATGGCTTCTGGTGACAAGATAGGAAGTGCTGACGAAGTGGCGGCTATTATCGGCGCACCTAAGACCGCCACTATGCAAAAACTAGTTGAGGGTCTTCATAATAAAGATCGGGTTAGTTCACTAGAGGCTGTCCAAACAGCGGTTGAGAGCGGGGTAGATATGAAGTTATTTTCCCGTCTACTTCTTGAACATGTTAGAGCTGTGATGCTTTTACGTAATTTACCGAATAAAAAGACAGAGATTCTGAGTGCCTTTGGCGTGGATACGCAGACAAAGTTGGAAGAATACTCTACTGGACCGTCGCCACTTAATTCCCATTTACTCCTTCGTCTTCTCCAGGCCAGCGAATTAATTTCACGTTCGCCGATTCCTCAAGCGCCGCTTGAGATTGTGATTATTGAAGTAACAGAAGATTAGTATGGAGATTTTTCTAGTTCGACACGGGCAAACAGGTGGAAACGTCGCCCGTCGCCACCAAACTGAACACACAGAACTCTCTTTTGTTGGTGAACAGCAGGTGAGGGAAGTAGCTGAGCAGATTAAGCAATATGAGCCAACACACCTAGTGACTAGTAGCTTGGTGCGAGCGGTTGAGACAGCGCGTGTTATTGGCCAAGAGTGTGGCCTGGTGCCAGAGACAAACTCGCGTTTTATTGAACTAGTTAAACCAAATTTTCTGTTTGGTCATTATCACTGGAGTATTAAATCACTATGGTTTTATATGCAGTGGTACATGGGGAAAGATACAGACTCTTCCACTGGTGGCGAGTCGTATAATGATTTATTGAAACGTTTTGAGTCGACTAAGGAGTATTTAACTCAGTATCCAAGTGACGCTCGGATAGTAGTTGTTTCCCATACATTTTTCATCAATTTATTTGTAGCGCATTTGTGTCGAGATAAAACTCTTGGGCCACTGTCTGCAATGCTGGCATTTAAAAAATTACTAACTATGCCAAATACAGATGTCATCAAGATTTGTTTCAGTAGTGAGGTTGATGATGGAATTTGCGCCTGGTCTGTCGACAACCACCTTGAAACTTCCTCAGATTCTGGCAATATAGTCCCACCAGTGTAGGAAGAGGAGTTTAGAGAGTAGAAGGTGGGGTAACAATAAAGACAAATGTCTTATCGTCACCCCACCAAAACAAAGATCCCTTGCCGGATCATCTAGTGGTAGGATGCGGGTTTCTGGTACCCGTCACCGGGGTTCGAATCCCTGTCCGGCAGCACTTAGAAAAAATCCCTGATGAGGGGACTTTTGCTTTAGTGCTGCGAGGGCAAGAAATAGTCTGGGAGACTGTTTCGTGGGATTCGAAAAGGTTGCCTGCTAGTTTCGAGCTTGCGAATAAACTAGCGACAACCTGTACTGTTCCTGTAAGGAAAGAAACTCCCTGTCCGCCAGCAATAGTATTGACACATCAAGTATGTGGAGTATATTTATATTGAATTGTTTTTTTCTTAACCAAAGAGGATATGTAAAATGCTACGTAAACAAGAATGTTTTACTCTCAGGGAATCAGTTTTCTCCTTGATCGGTATGATAGTTTTCCTACTTTGTTTTATAGGATTATATATTTTCGGGACGTTGTTCAAGGGTAATTTTTGGTACACAGAAGATGGTGTTTTGCAGGTACTTAAGCTTGGTAATCCAAAGGTTGAAAAAGTACTGAGGTCAAAACGCAACGTCTGGGACTATTCAGAAATCGTCGTAAAAGAAGAAGGTGTGCGGAAGACGTATTTTCTGGACACAGGATTTTTATGGAATTACGATTTTCCAACAAGTAAGGATGGTTAATCTTTCTGGTATGTGTAAAGCAGTCACTCAGTGGGCTGCTTTTTTTTATATCAACCTTCCAACTTCGTACTAGACGGCCGGGGGTATTCTGGTCATGTGTTAGCAGTATATAAAAGTTTGAGCCCTTGATACAAATCAGTGTTTTGATACAATTTTAAAATGAATAATGCAATAAGAGCTGCTGTATTGATTAAAAAAGACGGTAAGTTTCTTTTGGGACAAGAAGCTACAAAAATAATTTATGGTTTATGGAACTGGCAGCAAGGTAGAGTAGAAGAAGGTGAAAGTTTAGAAACTGCTGCTGTTAGAGAGGCTAAAGAAGAAACGGGGTTTGATGTTCAGTTAGTACGAAAGTTGACTGTTCTGAAAAATCCATTTCCTGGAACTAAAGAGACTCATGTTTATTTGGGTGAAATTGTAAGTGGGGAACAAAATTTCTCAAAAGAAGAAATTTTAGATTTACAATGGTTCACTGAGGAACAAATTCTAGGTATGAAGGAAAATTTGACTGGTACGTGGTTGCCAGAGGTTATCAAGCTTTTAAAATAAAAGTTCTAACTTCGTCCCAGACGGCCAGCACTTAGAAAAAATCCCCGATGAGGGGATTTTTACTTTAGTGCTCCCGGAAGTGAGTGAACAGTTTCACTCACGTCAGGGATTCGAAGAGATGGAGTTTATCGCACGAGCGTAGCGAAGTATGATACGACATCTGTACCGTTCTTGTAAATAAACTTTCTTGAACTGCATTCGAAAGTAATATAAAAGTAAACTTTATATATTCTTTCTCATCTGTCCAGGTAAGGAAAGAAATTCCTTGCTCGACTACGACGTAAGGTCGGTCGTAATTACGACCGACCTTACGTCGTAGTCGAGGGGTCAGCATTCGTTTAATAAGTGTAGTACGAAAGACTCGTTTGGGGCGTAATTTTGTTTGTGGTAAGAGGATAAACTGATAGGACGCGAAAAGTTGACTTTTAGTATAAATATGCTATCATATGAGCCTGTGTTCTTTTATATTATTGGTCACAGCCTGCAATACTACAGTTATGTAGTATTGCAGGCTGTGACTATATTGGTCCAGTCTCTCAGCTGGCGAGTAGTCAGAAACTGTCAGACTTTTAGTCTGTAAGGAGTCGAAAATGAAATACGGAAACATGACGCTTGGTCGCGTTGAAGCACTCATCAACGTTCTCGGCGGCGAGAGTGTGGTTCGTTCGCTTCTGAACGGTACTTCGAAATGTGCAATCGAAACCGCCAGACATCTCACCGCCCTGACCACTCACGATGTCGTGGGATACAAATATAACCCGCTTGATTTCTTCAAGACTCGCAAGGGTCTCCGGACGTCGGATAATTTCCAAAACTTCATCTTGGCTGCGGCCGAAGATGGTGTGGTGGAAACCAGCGACGTCAAGATCGGCCACGCCGACCTGGCACAAGCCGCCAACGACGCCGAGATCGACGCTGAGCTGCCAGAAGGCCACGTCTTTGACGACGTCAATGACTTCCTTGGTCGACTCGGCACGCTGATTGATGACCAGTGGGGCGGAAAAGATGGTGTTCTGTTGAACACTGGCTATCGCGCCAACATCTTATATGTCAAGGGTGTGAATGGCAAAACGTTTGCTGTCCGCGTCTACTGGAACTCCGGCGGTCGGTGGTGGCACTGCTACGCGCTTCGTCTTGACGACGGTCGTTGGAATGCTGACTCTCGGGTTTTCTCGGCAACTGCCGCTTAGGTTTCAGCACTTTGACCTTAGACCCTTTGTCCCTCGGACGCTCCGCGCCCCCGAGGGATTTTTTTATACCTCATAAGTTATAAATATTATTTTAAATGCTCTAGGTTTAGAAGTTTGATTCATTCCATCTATATCCCGTAGCTTGCTGCGGGGACACCACCCGTTCCTCTATGTGAAGGAAGGGAGGAAAGTTTGAAAACCTAGGTTTTCATTTAAATAAAGCGCGAAGCACAAGAAGATACCCCGCCGAACGTAGCGAAGCGTAGTTCGGGGAATGCTTGCATCGGGGAGTTTCATTAAGGAACCAAAAAACCCGAAAGCTAAGCTTTTGGGTTTTTCTTTTGCTGTCTTCATTATTATTAACTTTTCTTAAAACAGTCGAGGCATTTTAGATTACTGGTGTCGCGTGGTTGGAAAGGTAGGGATGTAATCGCTTCTCCACACCCTGCACAGCTCCAGTCGCCAGTAAATTTTGGTTTTTCGGCAGTAGCGTCAGTAGTTGGTACAGCACCCATCCAGCCGTCTTCAATTGGGGCAGGTTCGCTGGCTATGCTTGCGTCGTCTGGCATATCATTTGGGGCCTCTGAAGCTGTGGTTATTTCAGGTGCTATTTCAGCATCGTTACTTTTTTGTTTACCGTAGCAGGTACGACACGTTAGCCCAGTTTCACTCCTTGGTTCAAACGGAAGCTCAGTTATAGCTCCTCCGCATGTACTACATTTCCAATTTCCTTGATGCATATTATTATCGTTATTATTTAGTGCAATATATTATACAGCACTAGCATTTTGTAAGAACCTTGTTTCCGTAGTACATAAATAGTTCACCTTTACAAAAGCCAAGGGCGGCCGTCCGCAGCTATTGCTAAAACCTGAAAATAGTGGCATTGTGTTATTTAATGAATAATTTTAAAGGTGGATTTAAGAAAGGAGGAGGTAATTTTGATAGCAAGCCAAAATTTGGTGGAGGGCGTAATGAAGGAGGTAGAAGCTTTGGTGGTGGCGGAAATAGGGGAGGAGATAAAGCGCCACAACGTTTTCAGGCTACTTGTGCAACTTGTCAAAAAAGTTGTGAAGTGCCTTTTAGACCTTCAGGCGATAAGCCTGTGTACTGTAGCGAATGTTTTGGTAAAAGAAGTAAGGACGACTCAAGAGATGACCGCGGTGGGCATGGTCGAAATGAACGACCTGATTTTTCAAAACCACCTCGAGATAACCGTCCACCAAGGCATGATAGGCAGCAAGGGCAAGTGGATACTGGTTTGATTGATATTAAGCGACAACTAACGGCGATTGAATCACGTTTGAATCGAATTCTTGATTTAATTAATCCGCCACTTCCTGCGAAAAAAACTATCCCAGTAGATAATGAGAGGAAGGTCGTTGGAAAAAAGGTTGATAAATCGGCTTTAAAGAAAGTGATTAAAAAGACCGTCAAGGCAGCTGCTCCGAAGAAGGTGGCTAAGAAAGCGACGACTAAAAAAGCTGTGAAAAAAGTAGCAAAAAAAGTGACTAAGAAGGTTGTGAAAAAAGTAACAAAAAAAGCTGTTAAAAAAGTAACAAAAAAAACTAAGTAGTTACTTCACAAATTCAAATTTCCCGTAGTGTAATTATTATATGAGATTAGAAAAAGCACCTTTCGGTGCTTTTTCTAATCTACTGGGAATAGTGATGAATGTACCCGATACTTTGAGGAGTTTAATATTCAGTACTAGGTTGAAATTACCGTATATTACATAGTCTGTAAGAAAATCCCTTGTTATACTATTTATACTTATTAAATAAACCGTCATCTTATGTCGTTCACAAAGACAAGGGAACCGTTTGGTGGCTATACTATAATCACTGTTGCTCATAAGGAGAGTGCAAACGAGATAGCTATCATTCCAGAGATGGGAGCACGACTGAATAAGTTTCAAGTAAATCTTCATGGTGAGTCAATTGGTATTATTGACGGCTACTCTGACGGTGAAACGCTTACTGATGAAACGTATTCAAAAAGCTCGCTTTTAGCACCATACCCTAATCGAATTGCCGATGGAAAGTACGAGTTCAGTGGAAAGAAGCATCAGCTTGATATAAATAAAGTTGGCGAAAATAACGCAATTCATGGTTTTGTTTCAAACAAAGATTTTCATCTTGAATCGAGTGGAATAGTGGAAGATTATTACGAGCTGATTTTTCAATATGTGTCTGAGGGAGCAGAAGGATACCCATTTCCTTTTAAAATGACTGTCACTTATCGTTTTGGTGGTGTGTGGCTTGAAGTAGACACAGAAATTACAAATCTATGTAAGACTGAGATGCCGGCTGGTTTTGGTTGGCATCCATACTTTAAGATTGGTAATAATGTCAGTGAGTTAAGGTTGCGTCTGCCAGAGGTCGAAAAAATTGCCGTCGACAAACGCTTGATTCCAACTGGTAAGCAAAAAAAGTATACTGATTTTGCTAACTTATCCGGTATTGGCAACACAGAGTTTGATACTGGATTCCACTTGACTGCTGGACAGGGTGAAGTAGAACTCTTTAATGAGTTGAAAGGTTTGTATGTCACTGTCTCAATGATGGGGGAGGATAATCCATACAAGTATGTACAACTATATATTCCTCCTAGTCGAGACTCCATTGCTGTTGAGCCGATGACCTGTGCTGCCAACGCCTTTAATAATGGTTTGGGTCTTAGGATACTTGCTCCAGAAGAGTCGCTACGCGCGCGGTTTACAATTTTGGTGTCTTGATAAGTTATGTTAAATGGCGCTTTTAATGCTGACATTTGCTGTCCGTGTGGTATGGTATGAGCATCTAAATGAGCTATATGAGACAAGAGATATTGAGCAAAATTACACATGAACTAGGAATCTGGCTAGGAGAAGCTGGAGTGGCTTCTCCTGTGATTCAGTTGGAACGTGCTAGCTCACTGGAGTTTGGTGAGTATTCTAGTAATGTGGCGATGCGCTACGCGAAGCAGCTTGGTAAAAATCCGCTAGAATTGGCAGATGAGTTGGCTGTGTTTTTGCAGCAACAGAATGTAGCCGGTCTTGAACAAGTGAAAGCAGTTAGACCCGGGTTCATTAATTTTTACTTTACTCCAGCTGCAAAAACCCAGCATGTCGAGTCGATTCTTAGTGCCGGCGAAGCTTTTGGAGCCAATCAAACACTTAAGGGCGAGAAGTGGGTAATTGAACATACTTCACCAAACCCAAACAAGGCTATGCATCTTGCGCACCTGCGCAACAACCTAGTTGGGATGGGAATTGTTCGTTTACTCAAATACTCAGGAGCGGAAGTTATTTCTGATGCTGTCTACAACAATCGCGGCATCGCGATAGCTAAGGTGATGTACGGATACTTGGCTCATATGAAGCGGGTGACCAGTGTTCCAACTGATGTTGGGTATTGGATGGAACATCGAGACGAATGGTTTACTCCAGAAGAGAAAGATCAGAAATCAGATTTATTCGTGACTGAATGTTACGTGTTGGGTGAACGTGATATTTCAGAAAATCCAGAGATTGAACAGTTGGTACGACAAATGGTAGTTGATTGGGAGGCGAGTGATACGGCTACTTTGCAGCTTTGGGAACAGGTTCTAAAGTTTGCTTATGCTGGTATAGACCGCACTTTAAAACGCTTAGGTAATCATTGGGATAATGTTTGGTATGAGCACGAGCATTATCAGAAAGGCAAAGAGTATATAGAAGCGGGGTTGAAAAAAGGGGTTTTTCAAAAGCTGCCCGATGGTGCTGTACTGACTAATTTGGAGTCGACATATAACCTCCCAGAAACTATTCTCCTAAAAAATGATGGCACATCACTTTATATCACTCAAGATATTGCGTTGACTGATTTGAAAAAGAAAACTTACGGCGCTGATAAATTAGTGTGGGTGATTGGCCCAGACCAATCTCTGGCAATGAATCAACTCTTTGCGATATGTGAGCAATTGGAGATTGGTAAACGAGAAGATTTTACCCATGTTCCGTATGGCTACGTTGGCCTTAAAGATGGGGAGGGAGCCTTTAAAAAAATGTCATCACGAGCTGGAACGGTGGTTTTGATTGATGGTGTGATTGATGAAGTAAAGGCTATGATAAACGCTCGCTTTGTTGAAGAAGAAAAACACAATGACGCGACCAGGGAGTCATTGTCAGAGAAACTGGCGTTAGCTGCCGTTAAGTTTAGTCTTTTGAAGTCTGATCGTAACCAGAGCCTATCTTTTGATACTGAACAATCTGTCGATGTGCAAGGGGATTCTGGAATGTATGTGGTGTATTCCTACGTGCGAACACAGTCAATTTTGCGTAAGGCTGGCAGCTCCGCTGACGACCCACTTACCCCTCCGACCAAACTAGGCGAGGAAGCTAGTTTACTTCGTAGTCTTCTATACTTTGAAGAAGTTGTAGTAAAATCTACGGATAATCTATCGGTACACCATGTTGCCCAGTATCTCCTAGAGGTTAGTAGCGAATTTAATAGTTGGTACGCCAAAGAAACGATTCTGGATGGCGGCAAGAGTGAGTCTTACAAACTAGCTATTGTTAAGGCTGTCAGTATCACTTTGAAGAATGGTCTCAGTATTCTT
Source organism: Minisyncoccia bacterium (assembly GCA_047639355.1). GTDB lineage: Bacteria > Patescibacteriota > Minisyncoccia > Phycocordibacterales > UBA918 > OLB19. The sequence continues at coordinate 27,558 of JBLIOC010000010.1, forward strand.
GGTGTAGAGACCGTTGATGAGATGTAGTCAATATATTAGAAGTATGAATACTGCTCGAGTTACAGAAGCCCATCGTACTAATTTCACTATTGCGACAGAAGGTAAAGAGTTTACCGCAACAGTACGTGGAGTATTTCATGCTGATGGTGATTTTCCTAAAGTTGGTGATTATGTAACTTTCACAGTGCTTGATAATGAAAAGGCAGTGATTGAATCAGTTTGCGAGAGGTCAAGTGTAATTAAGCGAAAATCAGCCGATACTGATGAGGAGCAAATTATAGTAACCAACGTGAACTTGATTTTTATTGTTATGGGACTTGATGGTGATTTTAATATTAGCCGTATGGAAAGATACCTTCTCCTTGCTGAACAGAGCAAGATTCCGTCCGTAGTGGTACTCAATAAGGCAGATGTTGTGGATGATATTGCTCCATATGTGGATGAGGTTACACAGGCCGCTGGCCAAGCTACTGTCCTTATTGTGTCGGCGCTCAATGGTGAAGGTATGGAAAAGTTGTCGTCTTACATAGCTCCAGATACTACATCAGTACTACTTGGCTCATCGGGTGCGGGTAAGTCGACTATTACAAACTGGCTGCTGCAGGAAGATCGACAGGCTGTGAAGGATATTCGACCTGGTGACAGTCACGGCCGGCATACCACTACTTCTCGCCAACTCTTTACATTGCCGAACGGTGGCTATCTTATTGATACTCCAGGTATGCGTGAGCTTGGCGTATTTGAAAGCGACGTTGAAGATGAACAGGTTGTCTTTGAAAGAATTGAACACTTTGCCTTACAGTGTCAGTTTCGTAATTGTGACCACGAGAAAAGTGTTGGTTGCGCGGTACAAATTGCTATTGAAAATGGCGAGTTGACCGAACGCGAATTTTATAATTATAAAAAACTTTTACGAGAACGGGCATTTCTAGAGAGTAAAAATACCGACAATACAGCTCGTTATTCCAAACAGAACGAGAAGCGCCAGCAGCAAAAATATGAGGCCGATAAGCGACAGAGGCTAAGGAGAGGATTGTAAAATATGCTAAATATAGAAAAAGCCTTGGTGCTGAAATTGGTATACGCACACGCTTCAGGAGGTACATGCTGCAGGGTGCGCTGGTTCAGGTCCGGTCGAGGTTATAAAGTAAATATTTTGCATACAACAAAACACTGGTCAAGCTGTGCTTACTAAGTGGTTTATTGTAAATCTAAACTAGAGTCGGGACCGATGAGTGTGTATAATAGCGAGTGAAACCTTTAACAGATTTGAACGTATTATAAAAAGTATGCGAGAAGAAACTCATGATCAACCGGTGACATCTTCGCCGTCAGAACCAACATTAGAATCAGTACCGATGTCAGCGACTGTTCAGTCGCGGAGCACTTTGATAAAGGACTTACTCATTCCAGTTTCAATAATTATAGCCGGTCTATTCATTGGCGCCGGTTTGTACTTTGGCGGCACTTCTCCAACCGCCGTTCCAGTCGCACAAGCACCGGTGCAACCAGTCGACAATACAGATAAAGTAGATCCTGTTACTGTTGATGACCATATTAAGGGTAACTTAGACGCAGCTATAAAAATTGTAGAATACTCAGACTTTGACTGCCCGTTTTGTAGTCGATTCCATGATTCTATGACTAATATATCAGAGAAATATTCTGATGATGAGTTGGCCTGGGTCTATCGTCATCTTCCAATTGAACAAATTCACCCACAGGCACCAGGGGTAGCAATTGCCTCAGAATGTATGGCAGAGATTGGAGGTAATGAAGCGTTCTGGAACTTTGCTGATGCTTATTATGCTGCTCGTGGATCTGGTGATAAAACTGCTCATAGTGAACTTATTCCGAAACTTGTAACAGGAGCAGGGGTTAATCAACAGGCATTTACTGAGTGTTTTGAAAGCGGTCGTTACATTGATGATATACAAGCTGATATGAATGATGCTGCGGAGACTGGTGGAACAGGAACTCCTTGGATTATAATTATCGGCCCGACTGGTAAGACTTATCCAATTGAAGGAGCTTTACCACAGCAAGCAATCGAACAGTTTATCGAAGTTGCTAAACAAGAAGCCTGAACATGACAGGTCTGGTACTAAGAAGAGTATTTAGACATGTTCGGTACATTTTAGGAGCAACAGGAGTCGCGTTTACAGTGTTAAGCGCGGCTTTACTGTTACCCAATCTGAGTATAATAATTCAGGTGGTTTTTTCTGGTTCTGTAAGTTTTGGTACAAAAATCTCTTTTGTTGTTAGTCTGTACGGTTCGCTGTTTACCAACTTCACACTACTTTCAGCATTCTTTGTGGTTCTAACTGCTGTATTTTTTGGCATTAATATCGCCCTTCTTACGTACTACATTCGTCGTAGACAGATTAAGAATCACAATACAACGCACCATCTCTCCAGTATTGGTGGACTGCTCAGTGCTGCTTTAGGAATTGGTTGTGTTGCATGTGGCTCGGTGGTTTTGACCTCTGTATTTGGTTTGTTCGGAGCAGGGGGCTTGCTGTTATTGTTACCCTTTAATGGCGCAGAATTTGGCATGCTTGGCATTCTTTTGTTGCTTTTCTCTATTTACTATCTCATTCGGAAGATTCAAGATCCGATAGTGTGTCCAATTAAAAATCAGGAGCCGCGACCATAGATTGAACGTAACTTTGCCACATGGTCTTCGTAGTTTTTTGAGCAATGGTAGTCACCGTTATTGGTATGGAAGTAAAACAAACATTCTGTAACGATTGGATTAAGTGCAGCTAGAACCGCTTCAGCTGAAGGGTTTGCAATTGGGGCTGGAGGCAGTCCAGGGTTTTCGTAGGTGTTATATGGTGAGGTAAGAAACTTATCATTTGGGCGGACTACAGGCCACCATTTTGGCTCATATGATTTACTTCCTTTTACATACTGCAAAGTGGCGTCTAGCTGTAGAGGCATGTCAATAAAAAGTCGGTTCCAGATTACGCCGGCAACTTCACGCATGTTGTCAAAATCACTAGCCTCCCGTTCCAGCAGTGAGGCAATAATAAGCGCGTCATCTAGCGGAACTTGAGCGGCTACTTCTGAGGTGTATCGTTCGAGAATCTCTGTTTTAAAAGATTCTGAAATTAGACTTTGTATGTCGGAGGGTGTTGCGCCCCGATGGGCTACGTACTGTCCGGGAAAGTATTTTCCTTCTGTTAGGATTGGGGTTGAGGCATCAGTGAGTTGTTGGAAAGTAGTACGGTCATCACCATTCCAGCGTAGAATATCACCAATATGCTTGGTTACCTCTTCTTTACGCTCTCCTGGCCAGATAACAATGATACGGGTAATTGGTGAGGCTAAATTCTGGTACCAAGTATGATTGGCAAAAACAGCTGCAGTCTTGTTCCACCAGTTTCTTCTTGAGTTTGGAGCACTAGCCAAAGTATCGGTAAAGAATTGATCAACCTCAGGATCATTGTTGATGACTTGAGTGTAGCTGTTAACGCTTACAGGAAAAGGTTCTTTTGTTAACGGATGCTCATGCTCGGGCGTTGACCAAAAAAAGATTAGACCTTTTGATTCAATTAATAGCGCGAGCCCAAAGGAGGCACCAATTGTGAATACAAGCGTCAGTCCTATAAAGGCTCTGATAATAAATCTTCTCCAAAACATAAAACTAATTATGCCATATGATTACTACCTATTTCCTAATATGTCACAATAAAAATGTTGTATAATACCAACATATTCATTTGTAATATAATCTATTATGAAAAAACTAACTATTTTGGGGATAATCTCTTTGTTACTAGTCGTTTACGGCTATTACATTATATTCTCACCAAGTAGCGATACGCCAAAGATGGTTCTAGAACATAGCAATGTGGAAGTTGTTGGGGCTGTGGATAGTGAAATAGTG
>JBLIOC010000011.1:0-29760 GCA_047639355.1 Minisyncoccia bacterium
GTTTTGTCACATGATATACTGACAGTATGAAAAAGCAGATAGCTGGTTTTACTTTGATTGAAATTATTGTGGCGCTATCGATTGTGGCTATTTTGAGCTCGTTTTTGTACGCCAGCTTCTCAGATGCAGGAGCTCAGTCGCGAGACGCTCAGCGCCGGGCTGATTTACGCATTTTGCAATCAGCGGTAGAACTTTATAAAAATGAGAACGGTCGTTATCCGGCTGGGTGTAACGATCCTTCTGACTGGAACGGTGAGACTGGAGATTGGTCTGGGCAGATAGGTTCTCCAGGTGCGTGCATTCCGGCTAACAGTCAATATATTATCGGTTTGGCTCCTAAATACATTCCTGTTTTACCTACAGACCCAAAATTAAATGGAGGTTCAGGTTATATGTACACAGTCGATGCCGAGGGAATGGTATATAAAATAATTGCAGAAGATACTGTGGAATCTGAGAATGTGGACTATTCTCATCCATTTGTTCGCTGTGGCGCTGTTAACTCTGCCAGTGCTGAATGTAACAGGGTTCCTCCATCTCGGGTAGGCTCAGGTTATAACAACACCGGTTCTACCCCTGAAATATGTAAATTAAATGGTACGGGAGACCTTACCGTAACGGATGACTATGCCCTTTATGGTGGTTATGCTAATGGTGGTTGGGAAGGGGGTAGTTACTATTCGACTGTAAAAGCTCGAGAATACTTCTCAGATCAAATTAAGTGTAAATAAAATACATCGTCTTAAGCTACCTATGTGAACACGGTCAAGTTTTAGGTTAGTTAAATGCTATTATAATATGAATATGAATATACGTAATCTACGGATAGGTTTTACTTTGATTGAACTATTGGTTGTAATTTCTATTGTTGGAATTTTATCTTCCGTTATATACGTTGGTTTCTCCGATGCGCGACACAGCGCTCAGAATAAATCAATTACATCTGAGCTTAAAACAGTACAGCTCGTGCTTGAGGTCTATAAGGCGCAAGATGCAGATGGTCAGTACCCAAATGCTCTTGCTGATCTAACTCCTGAATTCATTGCCAAGTTACCTTCTGATTCTGAATCATCAAACCCAGCTTGTAGTATCGTTTATGAGACTGATGCCGGGAGAACATGGTACAAACTGACCGCGGAAAAATGCTTCGCTGGCGCAACAGCCGCTGCTGATGGTATCCAGCCCGATGAAGCTGTCGCCCGGTGTCCTAGTTACTGTGGTGATTGTGACGGAGTTGCTTATGGCACATACGTCGCATCGGACGATTTTTATGAATCAATGGCTGTATACAGTGCTGGCGGAGAATGTGAATAAATATGTATTTGCGGGAGTTATCAATAAATGGCTTTAAGTCTTTTGCTAAAAAAAGCGAACTTGAATTCTCGGCACCGATTACTTCTATCGTTGGTCCAAACGGTTCAGGTAAGAGTAATATTGCTGAGTCTTTTCGTTTTGTTCTTGGAGAGCAGTCGGTAAGGTCTATGCGCGGGAAGCGCGGAGAAGACTTAATTTGGGGCGGTTCGGAAAAAGTGTCGCGTGGTAATCGGGCTAGTGTACAGGTTGTGTTTGATAATAAAAGTAGGACCTTTGCGCTAGACTTTGACGAAGTTAAAATCGAACGCATTGTCCACCGTGACGGACAAAATGAGTACAAGCTTAACGATTCGTCAGTCCGACTAAAGGATATTCATGAATTACTCGCCAACGCTAATATTGGTTCAACTGGTCACCATATAATCTCCCAAGGTGAAGCGGATCGTGTCTTGGCAGCTGGTCCAAAAGAACGTCGTGAAATGATTGAAGATGCTCTTGGACTTAAGTTGTATCAACTCAAAAAACAAGAGACTGAGCGAAAGCTAGAAAAGACCAAAGAAAATATTACTCAAGTTGAATCGTTACGTCGCGAAGCTGCTCCACATGTAAAATATCTTAAAAAGCAGGTTGAAAAAGCTGAACGCTCACTTGAGGTACAAAAAGTTCTACGTAATAAGTACGCGGAATATTTAAAGCGGGAAGATACCTGTGTAGCTTTTCATTTTGACCGTCTTACAAACAGTCGACGTGAGCCAACCGATAAACTTGAAGAAGTGTTAAAACGCCTGTCAGTAGTAAAAGAAACGTTAAAGGAAACTGAAAAGCCTCCAGTTTCGACTGATATGGAAGCTGTCCAGTCATCTCTTGTTTTGGTGTCAAAAAAGAGACGAGAAGCGGAACTGGAGCTCAGTAAAATAGAAGGACAAATATCATTTATTGAAAGACGTCTTGCTGCTCCTGCAAAAACCTCAAATGACACAAGTTCTGTAGTGTCACGTACACAGTTAGAGAAACTGGTCCAGATAATTGAGGAAGAGACATCTAAAGCTCTTGGAAAAGGTGGTGAGTCGGTACTAGAAAGGGCCTTGAATAATTTAGTTCATCAACTGCGAACATTTTTGAAACGTGAACAAGGGGAAGTAATAGACACGTCTGCTGCAGATAAAACTGAACTTGAAATTCTGCAACAGAGTCTCAGGTCAGCAAATGAGGTAGTACAAAAATCCGTAGCTCATGAAACTGAACAGCGCACGAAGCTTGATTCTCTACAATCTGAACAGGTGGCTGATTCTGAAAAGAACCGAGAAGCTGAACGAGAGATGTTTACTCTAATGAATGATAGAAGAGAGTTAGAAGGTACCATTAGTTCAATTGATCGAGAATTGTCAGTTTTAGAGAGAGATAGGACTGACTTCAAACAACAGTTACAAGAAGCTGTGTCTCTACTTGGTAGAGGAGCGGCTGATTATTTTTCATATGAAGTTACAGATGAGAAGGGTAGTAAAATCCCTGAAGATTTGATTGTGCAGGAAGGTAGAGATGTTCAGCGGTCTCGACAGTACGAGCTCGAAAAACTCAAAATTAGACTCGAAGAATTGGGTGCTGGAGCGACAGATGATTTGATAAAAGAGTACAAAGAGGCAAAAGAGCGTGACGATTTTTTGGCTCGTGAACTTGGTGATTTGGAAACCTCGGTTGAAAATCTAAAAGAACTGATTGTCGATATGCAGACAAAGCTCCATGAACAGTTTAAAGTCGGCTTGGAGAAAATTACCAAAGAATTTAACACCTTCTTCACTCTTATGTTTGGTGGTGGTTCAGCCGCACTTGAACGAATTGCGATAAAGCACCGGGGCGGTGAGGGTGATGAGGAGGCTGAAGTCGATGCAGAAGAAGGAGTTGAGTTGCAAGTTACTCTTCCTAATAAGCGAGTTAAAGGTCTTGAGATGCTTTCTGGTGGTGAAAGGGCACTTACTTCGATTGCGTTGATATTTGCAATGAGTCAGGTTAACCCACCACCATTTATCATTCTTGATGAAACTGACGCCGCCTTGGATGAGGCAAATAGTCGCCGCTACGGTGATATGATTGAAGAGTTGGCCAAGAAGTCACAGCTAGTCCTGATTACCCATAACCGCGAGACTATGAGCAGAGCTGGAATACTGTATGGGATTACAATGGGGACAGACGGCGCCTCAAAAGTATTGTCGGTAAAGTTCGATGAGGCGGCAGCGGTAGCGAAATAAGTATGAATGAAAAACCAAAATTTGAAGTAGCTGAAGAGAAATTCTGTCAACCAGAATTGAAAATGGATAAGAGTGAGCTTATTCCAGTGGAACGTGGAGCTAAAAATGATTCGGAAGTAAGGCTCCGGCCTGATAACCTAACATCTGAGTCTGTTCCGTCGTTTTATGAATTACCGCCTGAGTACGTTGAGCCGGTTGGGGAACAAAGAGAAAAACTCCGCAGTGTATTGTCTGATATTGGAATAATGGTACTTCCAAAAAAAGAGTGAAAGGTCTAGGAGTTGAGAAGGTGAAAATATCGACTAAAGTCGGAGGGGTTCTTTAGAAGTAATCGGAGCCGAGTATTGAATTATTCTAAACAAAACCAAGTATAAATTTAAAAAAGCCGGCCCCTCTGGGGCCGGCCTTTTTAAATATTTTAATTTGAGTCTTTTGGTTTTTCGACAAGTTCAAAATCAAGCTGCCTTTCGTCTTTGTCGGCACGGACAAGTTTAACTCGCACTTCGTCACCAAGTCGGTAAACTTTACCGGTTTTCTGACCTTTGATACGATACTTCTTAGCTTCGTGTGCAAAGAAGTCACTTTTAATACTAGAGAGTCTAACCATTCCGTCAGCTAGTGAATCTTGTTCCTGGACATAGATTCCCCAGTCAGCGACACCATTAATAACTCCGTCAAATTCTTCGCCAACTTTGTTCATCATGTATTCAACTTGCTTGAACTTAATAGAGTCGCGTTCTGCTGATACTGCCTCCATTTCTCGCTCCGAAGATTGAATTGAGATTCTCTCATACTGTGCAGTTTCCTTTGGCCCAATGTTTGAACCACTTAGGTGTTTACTTAGCATACGGTGAGACATTAAGTCAGGGTAACGTCGAATTGGGGAAGTGAAGTGAGTGTAGTATTTGAAGGCAAGACCAAAGTGTCCAATGTTTTTGGTTGAATATATTGCCTTGGCCATTGAGCGAATGCTGGCGGTCTTGATTAGGTTTTCTTCGGGTTTACCTTCCACATCCTTCATGAGTTTGTTGATTGACTTGGCGTGGACAATACCATTATTGGTTTCAAAATCGTATCCCATAGCATGGACAAATGTTGCTAATTCTTCAATTCTGTCTGGGTTAGGCACATCGTGAATTCGGTAGATAAATGCCAGGTCACTATTTTGACTTTTAGCTTTTTCATTAATGTGGGTGGCCACTTCACGGTTAGCCAGAAGCATAAAGTCTTCAATCATGAGCATGGTTTCGGTGCGGTGTTTTTTGTAGGCACGAATTGGTGCACCACGCTCATCTAGTTCAAATTTAACTTCTGGTTGCTCAAAGGCTATAGCTCCAGCTGAGTAACGCTTTTTACGCAATAGTCGTCCAAGGTTCATCATGGTAGTTAGTTCATCAAAGAATACGCCCTTACCATGGTCAAGTATTTCTTGTGCATCTTCATAACTAAACCGTTTATCGGAATGGATGACGGTTTGCCCGTACCAGCTATTTTCGATGTTAGCGTCAGGAGTTAGTTCAAATATGGCTGAGAAAGCGAGTCGGTCTTCATTCGGTCGTAGTGAACAAAGATCGTTAGAAAGAACCTCTGGAAGCATCGGAATCACACGGTCAACCAAATAGACTGAAGTGCCACGTTCTACCGCTTCTTGGTCGAGAGGTTCACCTTCGCGTACGTAGTGCGAAACATCAGCAATGTGGATACCGACTTCGGTGTTTCCGTTTGGAAGTGTCTGAATCGATAGTGCATCGTCGAAATCTTTAGCGTCAGCCGGGTCGATTGTCATGGTGGTAACACCACGTATGTCTTTACGTTTGGGATCCTTTAAAGCTTCGGCAAAAATCTTCTCTTTATTTTCGTAGAGAGTGTGGGCAGCTTGCTGAACAGATTCCGGGAACTCTTTTGAAAATCCACCGGAACGAATAATCGCCTGCATTTCAGTTTCGTGATCTCCAGCGTGACCCAAAGTCTCGGTAATTTTTGCAACTGGCTCTTTGAGCGGGTCTGGCCAGCTTTCAATTTTAACAGCGACTTTCATTTCTAAGTCATTAGTAGTTGCCTCAGGAAGAAGGAAGCGAAGATGAATTCGTCGATTATCAGGCTGGAGAAACTTAACTACCTTTCCCTCTTCTGTTTTTTCTTTTACAACCCCGATGATTTCGCGGTGAGCAGCTTTAACTACCTTTATAACGGCACCATCTTGGCGACGACCGACAACCTTTGCTTTTAAATTAATCTCTACGAGGTCACCATCAAGAGCAAATCCTAAGTCATCTCTATTAATTACAATATCTTCTTCAAAATCTGGGTGGGCAACAAAGCCTGTGCCTTTGCCGCGGATCATAATGACCCCCTCATGGGTTTTATTCATTCTGGCAGTATAGCACTTGTGTAAAAGCCTGCCACCAGATATTTATATAGAACTGATTAGTTATATTGTGTGAATAAAGTTTATGCAGTTTAAAGATTATTTAGTCCTTAATCAATGAAAATCCCGTTCCTTAAAAAGAACAGACCACACAACTTCGTCACACCAGACGTGTCGTTTTTATCCTATTGACGTTTATTTGCAATCTGGTATGCTGTCGCCACTATGTTAATGATGCGTTTACAAAGAGTTGGCCGCAAGAACGATCCCTCGTTCAGAATTGTGGTGACCGACAAAAGAACCAGTGTAAAGAGCGACAGGCACGTCGATCGACTTGGTTCGTATAATCCAAAGTCAAAGAACTTCCAGATTGATGCTGAAAAGGCAAAAGAATGGTTGTCTAAAGGTGTACAACCTTCTGATACTATGCACAATCTACTCATCACCCAAAAAGTGATTGAAGGTAAGAAGATTAATGTTTTACCTAAGAAGTCTCCTATAGTTGACGAAGAAGCTATCAAGAAGGCTGAGGAACTGGCTGCTACTAAAGCAGAAGCCGAAAAAGCGGCCTCTGAAACAGTTGCTACTGTTGAGGATGTTGTAGAAGAAGTACCTGCTGAAGAGGTGGTAGAGACTGAAGTTAAAACAGAAACCTCAGTCGAAGAAGCTGTAGAGGAAACTCCAGTTACTAAATAATCTATTATGTCTGAAGAACCTACTGATTTGAAAATTGAAGTTGTGGTCGATGAAGGATCGACAACTAAAATTACTCCAGAACCAGATGAGGTTGATGTAGTGAAAGCAGCAGAAGAGGAGGACGAGCACACCGAAGCACAGACTGACGCAGAAGCTGACTAACAAGCAATGCACTTTTGGCCATTGACTCACACGCGACACTCTCGTATGATTTTAGTGCCGCGTTGCATTTACGTAACGACTGCTTACCAGCTATAGATAAGAATGATGTATGGATACCTACGAAGATAAGCAATTTCTCGAGAGTTTAGTAAAGTCGCTAGTTGACCATCCCGAAACCGTTAATATTAACCGGACAGTTGATGAGATGGGAGTATTACTTACTCTCGATGTCCACGCTGATGATATGGGAAAGATTATCGGCCGTTCCGGAAACACTGCCAAAGCAATCCGGACACTTCTTCGAGTAGTGGGAATGAAAAACGACGCTCGTGTGAATTTAAAGATTAATGAACCAGAAGGTGGGCAACGGATGAACCCTGAGGTAGTAGAGGCTATGAAGGAAGATAATCCTGCTGTAGAGCCTAAGTCATTGGATCAGGCGATTGACGACCTCAAAATATAAACGGGCGAACTACTTCGTCACAACAGCAGCCGCATCGGTCACGGTACAAATCAGTACCGGTTTCTCTGCGGCTTTGTTGTTTCTCGTACTTCATCCCGTTTCTATCTTGAGGAAGACTATATTACAAGATAGCTCATTTTCCATGCTCGCCTAAAGACAGAGACTCTCTCGAATAAATACTTCCTTTTTCTATGGTACTCTTTTTTAATGAAAAAAGGTTTTAATTACATCGGCTCGGGAGTGACTACTATTTGCCATGATGGTAAAGGTAAGTATCTGTTGGAATTACGCAGTGATAAATGTCGTGATGAACATTTTTGCTGGAGTCCGGTTGGGAGTGGTGGTATTAAATTTGCAGAAACTATTGAGCAGTCTATCCGAAGGGAAGTAAAGGAGGAATGTAACGCTGAAGTCCTGAAGATTGAAATTTTGGGTATACGTGAAGTGTTTCGGGAAATTGAAGGTAAGCCAACTCATTGGATACTGCATGACTTCAAAGTGCAGATTGATCCAGTCGAGGTAAATATAAATGAACCAGAAAAATGCCTTGAGTTAAAATGGTTTGCTCTAGATGAGTTTCCTGAACCGAGGCATTCACAGTTTCCAATTTTTTTCGAAAAATACAAAGATAAATTATAAATATGCATTTTCACACCAACAAATCATGGCGCCTGGCTATTTTAATGTTTAGTGCAATTGCAACGGAATTGTATGTGTTGCTATTCTTGCTTGGTGTAATAAGTTTAGAAATTGATTCGAAATCGTTAGTAATAGCTTACTTCATAGCGCAAATGGCCGTTTACTTGGTAACTGTCGCATGTGTCGGATTATTTACTGCCGTCTTCAGTTCAAAAAAGTTCTGGGTTAAGTTTAAAAATGATACCTCCCTCGGTGTTCTGGCAGTTGGACTTATGTTCTTTATGGGCTGGTTTAATTTTCAGAATTCCTCAAATGACGGAAGTGTATCTAATTTTTTTGAGTTAGTGGTTTCTCCATTGTTTTATGATGTTCGTTTACTAGTTTTGACTGGGTTAGCAACAATTGTTTCGTTAGTAATATTTTTTGTTTTTGGTCACTCTATGGATAAAGAGACATTTCACAAAATATATTACGTGACTAACCTACACGGGTTGTTAAAAGCTGCTTTAGGGATGGTTTTGTTTATTTTATTTTATGTCACAACACTTACTCCAGATATTTTTGCGTTTTTGGATACAAACATGCACAGTATCCTTGTTTTGATTTTCATCTCCCTCATCTTTGGAGATGCTACGGTTGAGTATAAGAAGTACAAAACCAAATTTTTACTGAAAGAAAAAACAATGTAATCATTGAAATAATTTTAGTAATCACGTAGTTTGTGGCAAAGTAGCTAATTATAATAAATTCAATTATGAACTTCCATATCATTACTTTATTCCCAGATGTTTGCCAAGCGTACACAGACGCCAGTGTTTTAGGGCGAGCTCAAAAGACTGACAAAGGGATGGGCGCAAAAGTTCGTGGTAAGAAAATTTCGATTAGTTACTATAACCCTCGTGACTTTGCTAATAATAAACACAATAAAGTTGACGACAGGCCATACGGGGGTGGTCCGGGCATGGTAATGAAAGCTGAGCCAATTCTCAAGGCTTGGCAGAAAGCAGTAGGAAGGAAGAAAGACCAAAAGAAAGTAAAAACACTTATAATGTCTCCAAGAGGGAAGATGTTTACCCAGGAGATGGCTAAGAATTACTCAAAAAAATATGACCACCTTGTGCTTATTAGTGGCCGCTATGAAGGAATTGACGCTCGAGTTAAAAGTGCCCTGAAGGCTGAAGAGGTAAGTGTAGGGGACTATGTTCTGACTGGTGGAGAGCTCCCGGCTCTTACTATCATTGATTCAACTTCTCGCCAGATAGAAGGTGTGCTCGGTACGGCTGAATCACTAGAGGACGATCGAGCAACAACCGGTGAAACTTACACCCGTCCTGAGATTATTGAATACAAAAAGAAAAAACTGAAAGTACCATCTGTTTTTGTCGGCGGTAACCATGCTGAAATAGAGAAGAGAAGACAGCAATAGTAGATTATTTGTTAAACCTAATATTTAGCGAGTGGAACACTTTTTGGTTCCACTCGCTTTTTGCCCAAAAGGGTATTGCAAACCTTAAAAACTACTGTATACTAGCCCCCACAAACGCAGTGATGCGATCTCGAGTGAGTTACGAATAGAGATATATTCATACGCGGAGGTAATTGTTCACGGGAGTGATGTTTTTATTTATCGGGTAGAAAATCAATAAACAGAAAAACGCGACTGCGCGATTTTTCTATTGTATTATTTTCTGTAATCCATAATGGTTGTTATGAGTACAAAAGAAGTTTCAGTTGGCCACCTGCCACAACGACGTTTTGAGAAGGCGTCTGCACCGCGTATAGAGTTGCCAGATCTTATTGAACCACAACGTGCTTCGTACACGTGGTTTGTAGAAACCGCTTTGAAAGAAATTTTCAAAGAGTTTTCGCCTATTGCCGATTATTCAGACAAGAAGTTTGAGCTTCAGTTCAAGAAATATGAACTTGGACAACCTAAGTATTCGCCTGAGTTTGCAAAAGAAAATAAGCGAACTTATGAAGCGCCGTTACGGGCTACGGTGGTCTTGAAGAATAAAACTTTTGAAAGTGAAAAAGAACAGGAGATCTTCATGGCAGACATTCCGGTGATGACTGATAACGGAACTTTTCTTATTAACGGAGTAGAGCGAGTAATTGTACCGCAACTTGCTCGTTCATACGGTATATTCTTTACTGCAGCAGAAGTAAAAGGTAAGACACTATTTGGAGCTAAGATTATTCCAGCGCGTGGAGCATGGGTTGAAATTGAATCTGACGCAGACGGTGTTGTTTACGTTAAGATTGACCGAAAGAAGAAGTTCCCAATTACATCACTCTTACGAGTTCTCGGTCTTGAGAAAGATGAAGAGATGATTAAGCTTGTAAAAGGAGTTGAGCGTGGTGAGGCTTATATTAAAGCTACTCTTGAAAAAGACCCAGCTAAAACAACCGACGATGCCTTTGTAGAAATCTACAAACGTCTTCGTGATGGTGATCTAGCTACTATAGACAACGCTCGTGAATTTGTACGTTCAATTTTCTCTCCAGAACGATACGACTTGTCTGAGATCGGACGCCACCACTTCAACAACCGTTTTGGTCGACCAATCGATGCTAAGGCTACTGCTGATCGAACTGTATCAATTGAAGACATGAAGTTGATTCTCACTCATATTATTACTTCAAATCACGACAACCAAGCTCTTCCTGACGATATCGACCACCTTGGTTTCCGTCGTGTGCGTTACTTTGGTGAAATGCTCCAACAGCGTGTTCGAGTTGGTATGACTCGTATGAAACGAAACATCCAAGACCGAATGTCTACTATAGAAGCTGAAACTTCTCTACCGATGCAAATCATTAATCCGCGACCATTGCAGGCTGCGATTAAGGAATTTTTTACAACCAACCAACTCTCACAATTCTCCCAACAGCAAAATATCCTCGCTGAAGTAGAACATCTCCGTACTCTATCAGCGCTTGGTCCAGGTGGTCTAACTCGAGAACGGGCAGGCTTTGAAGTGCGTGATGTTCACCCTTCTCACTACGGACGACTTTGTCCAATTCATACTCCAGAAGGACCAAACATTGGTTTGATTTTACGTCTGGCTATGTACTCTCGAGTAAACCGTTTTGGTATTATTGAGACCCCCTACATGAAAGTGACAAAAGGAAGGTTGACTGACGAAGTTACTTACTTTAATGCTCATGAAGAAGAAGGTCACACCATCGCTCATGCTGCTATTGAAGTAGATGATAAAGGTAAGATTAAGAATCAATTTGTCGAAGCCCGACGAAAAGGTGAACCGCGAATGGTTGACCGACAGGAAGTTGATTATATTGATATCGCTACCAACCAACCATTCTCAGTGGCGACTTCAATGATTCCGTTTTTGAACCACGATGATGCCAACCGTACTCTCATGGGATCGAATATGCAGAAGCAGTCAACTCCTTGTATCGTCCAGGAAGCCCCAATTGTGGCAACTGGCGTTGAGGGGATGTCTGCACGTGATATTAGTCGAGTTCTATACGCACAAGAGCCTGGTGAAGTAGTAGAAGCTGATGCAAAGAAGATTATTGTAAAGCCAAAGACAGGAAAGAATCAAGAGTATCCTTTAACACAATTCCAGAGAACTAACGACTTCTCTGCCTTTTACCACCGACCAGCTGTCTCAGTTGGGCAAAAGGTAAAGCGAGGCGACTTACTAGCAGATACATCATCAACAGACAATGGACAAATTGCTGTAGGACAAAACGCTATGGTTGCTTTCATGAGTTGGAATGGTGCCAACTACGAAGATGCGATTATCATTTCTGAACGGCTAGTTAAGAAAAGTAAATTCTCAAGCATACACCTAGATGAACTTGATGTTGCTGTCCGAGATACCAAGCTAGGACCTGAAGTAACTACTCCAGATATTCCTAACGTGTCCGAGATAAAGCTTCGAAATCTAGACGAGAGCGGTGTTATACGAATTGGAGCAGAAGTTCGACCAGGAGATATCTTGGTTGGTAAAGTAACCCCAAAAGGAGAAACGCAACTTACTCCTGAAGAACGACTCCTCCGTTCTATCTTTGGTGAAAAAGCAAAAGATGTGAAAGATACTTCGCTTCGACTCGAAGCAGGAAAACGAGGTCGAGTGATTGGTGTTAAAATCTTCTCTAGAGAAAATGGTGACCAGCTAGAAAGTGGCGTTATTAAGCGAATCCATATTACTGTTGCTCAAGTACGTAATATCTCAGTAGGAGACAAGTTGGCTGGGCGTCACGGTAACAAGGGTGTTATTTCTAGGATTCTTCCTGAGGAAGATATGCCGTACACAGAAGATGGTACTCCAGTCGACGTACTTCTTACACCGCTGGGTGTACCAAGTCGTATGAACCTAGGTCAGATTCTAGAACTTCACCTTGGTATGGCCGCTCACACACTCGGCTATCAAGCAATTGTACCGCCATTTGCTGGAGCCTCAGAAGACGATGTAAAAAAAGAATTGGTTGAAGCCGGTCTTCCAGAAGATGGTAAGATTCAACTTCGTGATGGTCTTACTGGCGAAGAGTTTGCTCAGAAGACTGCAGTTGGGTACATGTATATTTTGAAACTTCACCATATGGTGGAAGATAAAATCCACATGCGTTCGATTGGACCCTACTCACTTATTACTCAGCAACCACTTGGTGGAAAGGCACAGATTGGAGGACAACGATTTGGAGAGATGGAAGTTTGGGCTCTCCTTGGATACGGAGCTGCCTACACCCTTCGAGAAATGCTTACTATTAAGTCGGACGATATCGTCGGACGATCAGCCGCCTTTGATGCGATTGTGCGTGGCGAGAAAATTTCTCACCCCCATACACCAGCCGCCTTCAACGTACTCTTGAATCAACTGCGTGGTTTGGCCCTTGATGTGAAACTAGAGAAAGAAGAATTGCCGCGACGTAATTATGAATCAAATTAATTTCTGCGCTTATGTCTAACGAATCAACATTCAAAAAAACAGAATTCAAAAAACCAGCACCAATTCCTACGAATTACACAGGTGTAAGTTTGAAGATGGCAGCACCAGAAACCATCCTAGAATGGTCATGGGGAGAGGTGACAAAGCCAGAAACTATTAACTACCGAACCCAACGTCCAGAAAAGCATGGTTTGTTCGATGAGCGTATCTTTGGTCCTGTAGAAGACTATGAGTGTTCGTGTAAAAAATATCGAGGTATTCGATACAAGGGAATTATTTGTGAAAAGTGTGGAGTAGAAATTACTCGCGCTATAGTTCGCCGCGAACGAATGGGTCATATCGACCTTTGTGTCCCTGTATCCCACATCTGGTTCTTGCGTGGAGTACCTAGCCGAATCGCAATGATTCTTGGTATTACTGCTTCTTCAGTAGAGAAGGTTATCTATTTTGCTGGTTACATAGTTATTAATGTAAGTGAAAAAGACCGTACTCGTATTCTAGGTGAACTAGACACTGAATTTAAAACTAAACTAAAAGCCCTTCAGAATGAAGATGCTCGAGAGGCTCTTAAGACACGAGCAGACGAAACCAAGAAAGAAATTGAAAGTATCAAACAGGGAGTAGTTCTAGACGAGGCAACCTTCCATAAGTATTCAATCAAATACAGTACCCTTTTCGAAGCGAAAATTGGAGCTGAGTCTATTTACGAACTGTTCAAAGAGCTCGATTTAGCCAAGCTGGCCGAAGAGCTAGAAGAGCGTTACACCAAAGCTGGTGCAATGGAGAGGGCTAAGCTAGATAAGCGTCTGTCACTTATACGAGGTATGCTTAATGCGGGAGTTCGCCCAGAATGGCTTTTCCTCGTACGCCTTCCAGTGGTCCCACCAGCGATTCGTCCAATGGTAGCTCTTGAGGGAGGACGACACGCTTCCTCCGACCTAAACGATCTTTATCGTCGCGTTATTAACCGAAACAACCGTTTGAAGAAATTGATTGATATTCAGGCGCCAGACGTGATTCTGCGAAACGAAAAACGAATCATGCAAGAAGCTGTTGATGCCCTTATCGACAACTCAATCCGTCATGGTGGTGGTGCTTACTCAGTAATGAGCCAGGCGCAACGTAGACCACTGAAGTCTCTCTCTGACTACCTTAAGAGTAAGCAGGGTTACTTCCGACAAAACTTGCTTGGTAAGCGAGTTGATTACTCAGGACGTTCAGTTATTGTCATTGGTCCAGAATTAGCTCTCGACCAATGTGGTATGCCAAAGCACATGGCTTTGGAACTTTTTCGACCATTTGTAATTGCAGAGCTGCTTAAGCAGGAGCTTGCGTATAACATTCGTGGAGCAGGCCGTCTGATTGAAGATGGTGTGCCTGAAGTGTGGGCCATTCTTGAAGATATTATTGAGAAGAAGTATGTGCTTCTAAACCGAGCACCAACACTCCACCGTCAGGGTATTCAGGCTTTCCGTCCAGTATTGATAGAAGGAAACGCGATTCAGGTCCACCCATTGGTTTGTAAAGCTTTTAACGCTGACTTCGATGGTGACCAGATGGCTGTCCATGTACCGCTTTCTGACGAAGCTCAGATGGAAGCAAGAGAGTTTATTTCTGCCAACAAGAACATTCTTAAACCCGGTTCTTCTGAACCTGTAGTGTCTGAAGGTTTCATGGACATTGCCTTAGGTGCTTACTGGATGACAAAAGAAGTGGCCGGAGCTAAAGGGGAAGGAAAATATTTCTCTTCACCAAATGACGCAATAAATGCTTCTGACTACGACGTAATTGATTTCCGGGCAAAGGTGAAAGTTATGGCTACTGATACTCCTAAATATGCCCAGTACGAGGGAGGTATCTTTGAGACTACTGTCGGACGGCTACTCTTCAACGCTGTTCTACCAAGCGAGCATGTTTTTGTTAACGAGCAGCTGGGACAACGAGAATTATTTAGAATCATTATTGAACTGATTGATGAACAGGGTACTGATATTGTTCCAGAGGTAGTAGACAAGATTAAGAAAAACGGATTTAAGTACGCTACAAAATCTGGTATTACTTGGGGAATTGATGATGTGGTGGTACCTGAACAAAAAACAGAAATTATCGCAAAAGCTCGTGAAGAAGAGCGGGAAATCATTGGTCATTATGAGGAAGGTCTACTTTCGCGAGATGAACGACGACGAATGATTGTTGAGGTCTGGCACAAAACAAAAGCTGAACTTGAGTCAGTGATTGATAGTGAAATGGATGTTGAGGGTTCTGCTTATGCTATGTGGAAGTCTGGCGCACGAGGGAGTATTCGCCAGATATCACAGATGATTGGAATGAAGGGTCTGATTGTAAACACTCGAGGTGAAACTCTTGAGTTCCCAGTACTTTCTTCAATGAAAGAAGGTATGACACCAATTGAGTACTTTAATACCACTCACGGCTCTCGTAAAGGTCTTGCTGACACAGCGCTCCAGACCGCGAAGGCTGGATACTTGACTCGCCGACTCTTCGTGGTTGCTCAAGACGCTATTGTCACCGAAGCTAACTGTAAGACAAAGGCTGGAACGACTATCAGTCGTATCTCAGCTTCTGGTATTGAGATTGCTTTCTCAAAAGCTATTAAAGGACGTATTTTGGCTGAAGACGCTACTGACAAGAAAGGTAATGTCATCTTTAAGAAAGGACACCTTTTGTCTCGTCGCGATGCAATTGCAGTAGAAGAGACAACTTGTGAGTCAGCAGTACTACGATCCCCAATGACCTGTAAAACGCTCCGTGGAGTGTGTCAGCACTGTTATGGTATAGACTTGACCACTAACTCACTTGTGGACATTGGTGAAGCTGTAGGAACTGTAGCTGCCCAAGCAATTGGAGAGCCGGGAACTCAGCTAACTATGAACACTAAGCATGCTGGTGGTGCTGCGTCAGTTGGTGGAGATCTCACTCAAGGTCTACCCCGAGTAGAGGAAGTCTTTGAAAAACGTCAACCAAAAATCCCGGCGCTCATTTGTAAGTATGCTGGTGTCGTAGTTGGTATTCGAACTGAAGGACGAGAAAAGATAATCGTAGTAGCTCCAGACATGACTGCTGAAGGTGCTCCAAAGAAGAAAGACAATAACGAATACGAAGTTAATTATCGTCGAATGGCAATGGTGTCAAAGGGGGATTCGGTAGTTCGTGGTCAATTTTTGTCCGATGGTTCAGCTTTACTTCCAGAACTCTTCAAATTAGCAGGGCAGGAAATTACACAAGATTACATTATTTCTGAAGTGAACAAGATTTATGAACTTCAGGGTGTAACTATTTCTCGTAAGCACATTGAGCTAATTGTGAAGCAAATGATGTCACGAGTGAAGATAACACACCGTGGTGATAGTAAATTTACAATTGGTGAAGTTATAGAAGAATGGATTATGGTAGATGCTAATACTAATCTAAAAGAAGAAGGAAAGGAGTTGGCTAAGGGTGATCGACTTATTATGGGTATTACGGAAACTTCACTCTCACGAAAAAGCTTCTTGTCCGCAGCATCGTTCCAGAACACGACACGTGTTCTAATCAATGCGGCAGTGAAGGGAAGTTCAGATAATCTTTCCGGACTGATGGAGAATGTTATTATCGGAAAACTTATCCCAGCAGGTTCTGGTTTTGCTGGCAGTAATAAGTTTAAGATGATTGAAGAACTACAGGCTAAGAAATAATTTAGTTTCGTAAATTAAAACAAAAGGCCAGCCGCTTCGCGACTGGCCTTTTGTTTTGGGTAAATTTTCTAAAACAAGTAGATTGTTTCTAAGTCAAAAATTGCTACCACAGGCATGATAATATTATTAATAAATAAGTTATGTTTCTTGAATACTTTGCTTCAATTTTAATCGCCGCACTTGTTGGTGGTTTAATTGGTATAGAGCGAGAGTATCGTGATAAAAGTGCAGGGTTTAGAACCATGATTTTAATCGCGGTTGGTTCTGCGCTGTTTACACTACTGTCGTCCACTCTTGGTGCTGAAGGTGGTGAGTCAACTAGAATTGCCGCTGCGATTGTTAGTGGAGTTGGATTTTTGGGAGCTGGAGCTATTATAAAAGATGGAAATAGTGTTCGTGGTCTCACAACAGCAGCTTCTATTTGGTTAGTGGCATCACTTGGTATGGGGGCCGGAGCGGAGCAGTACGAACTAGTATTCGCGGTGACTGGAGTGGTACTACTCGTTCTTTGGTTCTTACCACCCTTTGAACGCTGGATTGATCGCCTGCATTCTTTCTTGGAGATTCATATTACTATTAAAAATACAGAAAAAGCAGAAGCTAAGATTTTAGGTCTTCTTGAAGAAGCCGGGGTTAGAGTAGTCTGTGTGAGACGGACACGGATTGCCAAAGGAGAAAGGATACTTCACATTAAAATTAAGACAAGCCAGGCAAAGCGAGTTGCTTTAAGTAAGACTCTAGTGCTCGACAGGTCGGTTATAGCTTTTGAGGATTAAGTGTATAAGTAAAACACCCCCCCCTCATTTTGAGTGAGAGGGTTCAGTGTATACATATTAAACCCCAGTATAAGCATAGAGTTTATACTGGGGCACTTTAGTGCAAACCGGGCATATTTATGTGATTTAAAACATAGCGCGCAATATCGAAAAGTACTTCTTCTTGAATGATCCGATTAGCAAGCCTAACGCAAAGATAAGTATGTAGGCATTACCCGTCTCTCCTGTCGCTAGACATTCTTGTGGTAGGTCGCATAACAAAGAGTAAATTCCTGTTGATACCACCAGGCATAGACCAATTATAAATTTCATAAATCCCTCCAAAGGGTCATAAAAATGAAAACGTGCTAACCCAGCATTAGTAGGTACAACATTCTCAATATGTCAATATCAAGGGTTTTAAATAGGCTTATATATAGAGTTTGTGTTCCAAGAATTTGCTCTAGGAATCGAGCAGATTCGGAACTAAATTCAATATAGTCATTTCATTCTTTAGTTCATTTAAACCTTTAGCTCATATTAAGTAATTCGAGTATAATGGTATACATTATGAGCGATTCGGTCCAACAGATAAAAGAGAAGCTCAGTATTTTGGATGTGATTTCACCGTATGTAGAGCTACACAAGGCTGGAAAAAACTTTAAGGGTAAATCGCCTTTTTCAGCTGAGAAGACTCCATCGTTTTACGTTTCGCCTGACCGGGGAATGTACTACTGCTTTTCAACTTCACAAGGCGGTGATATGTTCAACTTTGTGCAATCTATGGAAGGTGTTGATTTTAAAGGGGCGCTTGTTATTCTCGCGCAAAAAGCCGGAGTAGAGCTGGTTCCCGAAGATCCAAAAAAGAAAAGTGAACGAGAGCGATTGTATGCGTCACTAGAAGCGGCTACTGTTTTTTATTCTGATTACCGAGCGAAAGAGCCGGAGGCTGTTGCGTACCTTGAGCAGCGCGGGGTGACACAGGAAACAATTATAAAATGGAGGATTGGTTTTGCTCCTGGGGCACCTAAATATGGCTGGAGAGAAGTTAAGGATTATTTGTGCAACCTTGGTTATACAGATGAAGAGCTTCTTAAAGCTGGATTAATTAAGGTAACCGATTCGGGTAAGGCTCCTTTTGATGTTTTTCGTGATCGCATTATGTTCCCGATGGCTGAGCAGAGCGGAAAGATTGTAGCGTTTTCTGGCAGAGTGCTACATCCCAGCGACAAGGCTCCGAAATACGTAAACTCTCCAGAAACATTGCTCTATAAGAAATCAGAACTTTTATTTGGTTATGATAAAGCCAAGATGGGTATTCGTAATCTTAATTTTTCACTAATTGTAGAAGGCCAATTTGATGTTGTGATGTGTCACCAGGCAGGCTACTTAAACACAGTAGCTGTTTCCGGAACAGCTCTAACTCTTCATCATGTTCAGCTTTTGGAGCGGTTGTCTGAAAAAGTAGTATTGGCACTTGATGCTGACCAAGCTGGAATTAATGCAATGAAAAAGGGTGCTGACCTAATGTTACGACGAGGTCTTGATGTAAAAGTTGCTGAGTTACCCCTTGGTAAAGACCCGGCCGATATTATTAAAGAGAATGTAGATGAATTTAAAAAGGTAATTGGTAAGTCGGTACATGTAATTGAATTCTTGTTGCATGTTTTACGTAGAGAGATTACTGATGATAGATCTTTCAAATTGAAGGTTAGGGAGGAAGTATTACCATTTATTTTATTATTACCAAGTCGAATCGACCAAGAACATTTTGTTACCATTGTGGCTGAATCAATCAGCTCCACAACAGAAGCTGTTCGCTACGAACTTAACCACTTACGTGAACAGGCTGAAGTTTCGCCAGTTCGAGAATCTACACCCTATGGACAGATTGTGGAAGCTACTGACTCAGATAGCGTGGGGTCTGACACAGCGGACCGGTCATATATTTTTTTATTAGCGGCTGTACAATTGGTAGATAATCCCTTTAAAGAAAGATTAAAACTTGAATTGGAGTCTGTATGTAAGATGGCAGATTTACAAAACCCTTCAGATTCTGACCTTGCCGGTATAGCGTTTTCTCTGGAGCAACAGTTTTCTGAACTGCCGCCCTTAGCAGTTACTGAAGAGGTCGTGGCCAAACTGAACCAATTGAAGAAGGTATTAATCCGCAAGCGTTTGACAAAATACCGGCAAATTCTAGTCAAAGCAGAAGCGGAACAAAATGATGAACAGTTTACTAATGTGCTGCAGGATATAAGAGAATACGAAACCAAGCTTCGCGAGCCGGCTTATTCCCCTGAAACATTTCTGGACAAGAAAGATATTAAAAGCTCCTGAAATCTCTTTAGAACTTATTGCAAGTAAACACTGGACTTTTTAAGGTTTTTCTGTATAGTGGGGAACATTATGGCTACCAAACAGGCCACAAAGAAAGTTGCAAAAAAAGCGGTTAAAAATACCGTTAAATCAATAAAAAAACCGGCCCAAAAAAAAGCTTCTATAAAAGCATCGGCCACCAAAAAGAAAACTGTAATTAAGAAGGTATCAGCAAAGAAAAACACTGGAGTTACAAAGAAGGTTGTAAAGAAACCGTTAAGTAAGAAAGAGAAGGACAAAGCAAACGCTATAAAGGCGGCTGCTTTGTATGGCAAAAAAGTAGTTCAAAGAATTGATCCAAAATCAATAGATACAGGCATAGTTAAAAAAGTTGTCGAGAAAAAAAAGCTTACCAAGAGCGAAAAAATTCTTGAAGCCAAGGCAAAAGAATTAATGCAGTTAGGAAGAGAACGCGGGTATGTAACCTACGACGAACTTTTGCGTTCGTTCCCAGAAATTGAGAAAGACATTGAATTTCTAGAGGTCATGTATGACAGGTTCTCTATTGCTGGTATTGATGTGCTACAAAGTGGCGGAATGTTAGGTGACGATGCGAGTATCGATGTTATCGCGCAAAAGAATGCGTTTAAACGCAGTGACAGTGGTTATGACTCTATCCAGATGTATTTACGAGAGATTGGCCAATACCCACTTCTTAATGCTCATGAGGAGCGAGTACTTGCAAAGCGTATTGTGGATGGAGATGATGAGGCAAGAAACCTCTTGGCTAGGGCTAATTTACGACTAGTGGTATCAATCGCAAAAAAATACGTGGGACGTTCTCCAGACCTTACTTTAC
This sequence comes from Minisyncoccia bacterium, assembly GCA_047639355.1. GTDB lineage: Bacteria > Patescibacteriota > Minisyncoccia > Phycocordibacterales > UBA918 > OLB19. The sequence goes on from JBLIOC010000011.1 coordinate 20,433, forward strand.
TTGACCTTATTCAAGAGGGAAATCTAGGCTTGTTTAAAGCGGTGGATAAATTTGACTTTACTAAAGGATTTAAATTCTCTACTTACGCTACCTGGTGGATACGACAAGCAATTACTCGAGCTTTGGCAGATCAGTCAAGAACTATTCGTATTCCAGTTCACATGGTTGAGACGATGGCGAAGTATAAGCAGGTGTCACGACGTTTATCGCAAGATTTAGGTCGTGATCCAATGCCAGAAGAAATCGCTACCGAAATGAATGTTGAGGTTGAGAAGATTTATCAAATTGAAAAGATTAGTCAGGATACTATTTCGTTAGAGCTTCCAGTCGGTGATGACGATGATCGTTCTCGTCTTTCAGACTTTATTTCGGATGATAAAATTACTTCCCCTGATCAAGAGGTTTCACACAGTATCTTAACTGACCAGATTACCGAAATTCTAGATACCCTTTCAGACAAAGAACGAAAAATTCTTGAAATGAGACACGGGTTGATTGACGGCACATACCACACACTAGAAGAAGTTGGAAAGGAATTTGGTGTAACACGTGAGCGTATTAGACAAATTGAAGCCAAGGCACTCGAAAAAATTCGACAACACGAGAAGGCTAGACGTCTCAAGTCGTACTAACGTACGCTTTGATTAAAAGACTTCATTTAAAAGGTGAAGTTTTTTAAATTTTTAACCAAATATAAAAAAGAAAACTTTTTCTCCTTGGACTAGAATAAATAGCCAGAATAATATCCAAAATAGGGCAATGATGATTTCGTAGAATAAGAATCTATAAAATTTAATTTCTAAACTACCAAGAACCAAAGCGTAAAGAGGTCTGGTTATTGCAAAGAAACGACAGCCAAGAATAAATAAAAACAGTCCACGACTTTGTAGGAAGCCCCGGGCTGTTTCGATTTTTGGGTTTGCCAATTTTTTTGATATGAATTTTGTCTCTCCAAATAAGTGACCAGCGCCGTAGTTTAGTGTGTTACCGAAAACAGTTCCTATATACGCTGAAAAAACAATCATCTCTACAGTGATAATCCCGGCTGCATGCATCATTGCTATTGAGCTCAGCATAGCAGCACCATACAGGATTAGTCCAGTTGCAAAAAAAATATCCAAAATAGCAGCAACAAAAATTACCGCTGGTGCAAATGAAGAAAATTGAATAATTGTTTCAAGCATAAGAAAACTTGAAAGGGGTTATCCCATGAACTTTGCTAAGATTTGTTTCAGTCCTTGTCGAGAGATAATTCCGATTGGGTGGTTCTCATTATCAACTACTGGAATACGTGCTCTTTCATGAGCTATGGCTGTGCCAAAAATCGCTGTTAAGTTGTCATCTAAAGTAAGGGGTGAAAAGTCTAGTGACATAAATTCAGAGACCGGTAAATCTTTCACCACCTCTATTGAAGCAATAAAAGCATCGTCATCCACGAAATGTTCAATTACCTGACTACCGTTTAAAGTGTCTGGTACAACCGCATCTAAAAGGTCGGTCACAGTAACTTCGCCAGTTAGTTCACCACCTTCATTTGTAACTAAAAGGGTGTTGGTATATTTGGTCATCATTGCCTTAAGGGCAAATTCGAAGGTGTCAGTTTCAGTGACTATTACTGCTGGTTTTACGATGTCTTTTACTTTCATGTGTAATTATAATACACCTATAAAGTAACGATGTACAACTTACTATGATAAATGGCAAGGGCTTCAATGAGAGATCTGGGGTGTGTGTTTGGTATACTGACCCATATGACTCAAGTATCCAATAACAGTTCAGTCGTCTTTCAAGCGGCCTATAAAAGCCTTAATTCTGCCCAACGAACAGCTGTTGATACAATTGAAGGCCCTGTGATAGTGATTGCTGGACCAGGAACCGGCAAGACACAGATTCTCACTTTGCGGATTGCAAACATCCTCAAGCAAACTCAGATGGGTCCGCAAAACATCCTCGCTTTGACATTCACCGATGCTGGAGCTAAGGCTATGCGCGAACGACTTCATCGCTATATCGGAGCGGATGCGTACCAAGTTGCCATTTACACTTTTCATGGTTTTGCTGAGCGACTGATTCGTGAGTATCCAGACTCCTATAATCGAGTTATCGGCGGCCGCCCGGCCAGTGATTTAGATAAGATTACAATTATTGAGACAATTCTTGAAGATACTCAATTCAAACTGTTGCGCCCAATTGGAAATCCGTCATACTATGTAAAACCAGTCTTAAATATCATTGGCTCACTAAAGAAGGAATATGTAACTCCTGATATTTTTGCTCAACTACTAGTCGACCAAGAGAAAGAGTTGGTGTCTACTCCGCAGTTTCATACGAAAGGTGCGCATAATGGTAAGCAGCGTGGTGAGTATACAAAAAATGAAAAAGCTTTGCTGAAAAATAGAGAGCTTCTTATTATGTATCGCCAATATGAATGCCTGTTGTCTGAGGGCCATCTCTATGATTTTGAAGACATGATTGTCGAGACCGTTCAGGCTCTACAGTCGAACGAAGATATGCTCCGAGACCTACAGGAGACATATCAGTATGTGTTAGCTGACGAACATCAGGACGTTAACGGTTCACAAAATAAAATTCTTGAATTGTTGTGTAACTTTCATGACCAGCCAAATATTTTCGTAGTAGGAGATGAGAAACAGGCTATCTACCGTTTTCAGGGAGCATCATTAGAAAACTTTCTTTATTTTGAACACCTTTTTCCCAACGCTAAGCGAATCAGTCTGACTGAAAACTATCGTTCTGGACAAACTATTCTCGATGCTTCACATAGCTTGGTGGCAGTCGAGGAAGGTCCATTGGCCTCCTTAAGGGTCCCTCTAACGGCCGAAGTAGTTAAAACTTCTATTGTAGAGCGTAGGGATTTTTCTCATCAGGCGGTAGAAGACGATTGGCTAGTGACTGAGGTGCGTTGTTTGATTGATGACGAGATATCGTTAAAGGAAATTGCAATAATCGTCCGTACAAATAGAGAGGTGGAGCAGTTTGCCACGCTTTTGAGAAAAGAAGGAATCGCCGTTGAAGCTTCAGCTGATGGTGACGTGCTCGATCATCCAATAATGCACGGCATACAAAGTTTCATCGATGCGGTAGTGAATAGTCATAATGAAAAAGCTCTTTTTACGCTTATGCATGGAGCATACTGGGGAATTGGAGCGAATGATTTAGTCAGGATTGCCTCCGCACGATCTTACGGTACTTCCTTGTGGGGTATATTGTCTGATAAAGAGAAGTTGAAGTCGCTCCAAGTCGAGAACTTTGATGAAGCTTACAATATTACTTCTACTCTTGAAGAAGCTCGAAAAAGAGCAGTGTCGGAGCCCCCACATCGGGTGTTAGAGTTTATATTAAAGCAAAGTGGTTTTCTCAATTATGTATTATCGTCCGACGCGTTGGAAAGTTCTAGAGTGGTACGTCGTATTTACGATGAAATTGAGAAGATGGTTCTTTATGATAAAAAAACTACACTCAAAGAAGTTAGTAATATCTTTTCTCAGTACCGAGAACACCGTATAGCTCTAGAGGCGCCATATATTGCAAATAATTCAGAATCGGTACAGGTGATGACGGCGCACAAATCAAAGGGTCTGGAGTTTACTGCAGTGTTTGTGCCGCATACTGCAGATAGTGTGTGGGGAGGTTCAGCTAGACGTTCGCTGTTTGCAGTACCCTCAGCTACTCACGATAAGGATCCTGAGTTAGATGCGATTGATGATGAGCAACGATTATTGTATGTAGCGATGACTCGTTCCAAAGAAAGGCTGTATCTATCATATTCGGGACAAAATACGGCGGGGAAAGAATTGGTTGCTTCACGACTATTTGATTTTATTGATGAGACTTATATAACTAAATGCGATACTGACGTGCTAGAGTCTACTTTTAATCCGCTTGCTTCACTGTCAAAAGATGAGAATAAGATTGAGATTGATAGTCAGTTATTCCATGCTTTTTTACAGGAAAAAGGATTGTCTGCCACAGCGCTAAATAATTATCTGAATAGCCCGTATGAATATCTTTATCGAAATGTGCTACGCATACCCGAAGTGCAGGCTCTGCCTATGCAGTTTGGGACTGCCGTACATGGTGTAATGGAATGGGTAAGTGCAACGTTGGCCTCTACTGAAAAAATGCCAACTGCAACGCAAATTAAAGAAAATCTTTGCACCGAGTTGTCACGATTGCCTCTCACTCAAGATGAGTTTGTGAGGCTGCACGAAAAGGGTTTAGAAGTACTGATATCTTATGTCGGGTATGTGACAGACAAAATACCGAAAAATAACAAGGTTGAATTTTCTGTACACGTCGTCTTACCAACCGGGATTCCAGAATTTCCTGAGTTAATCCTTAACGGTAAACTGGACAGACTTGATTTTAATGATGATGGAAAAGTAGTCAGAGTGGTTGATTATAAAACCGGAAAACCAAAAACCCGTAACCATATTGAAGGTAAGACAAAAGATTCTAATGGAGATTATAAAAGACAGTTGGTTTTCTATGCACTTTTGCTCTCTTTATATGAAGACGAGCGTTACTCTTGTCGAGAGGGACTGCTGTCATTTATTGAACCAGATGCAAAAGGTGTTGTTCACGAAGAGCAATTTACTATCACTGATGAAGAAATTAGTGAGTTGAAAGAAACAATAATCCTAGCGGTAAAGGAAATCATTTCAGGATCATTCATGAATGAACCTTGTGACGAAAAAGTGAGTAACTATTGTCATTTGGTTAAGTTGTTGAAAAGCTAATTTACCAACAAAAAAACAGAGCTACATCAGTAGCTCTGTTTTTAAACTTATTCTAGAATTGGAACACCTCTGTCGTTAAGTGGCATTTCGACTGACTCTCTGCTGTAGTCAAAATTGCCTTCTAGTTGGTCGATTAAACTTGATACGATTCCCTTAACCGTATGGTACGGCTGGCCCCCTTTAATCACCGCTTGCTGGTCTCCGACTGTAAGTATGGTGTAAGGGGTGCCACGTACTCCAGAATTGAAACCGTCTTTTATATCTGCCTCTACTCTTTCCCTCATTCGGCCACTATCTAAACAGCTGGTAAAATCTTTCTCTGCAATGCCGGCTTTCACAGCATACTGAGGCAGCTTGGTGACGTTTGTCTGTGCGTCAATCGCACGACCTTCAAATATAAGGTCGCTAAATGTCCAGAAGGCGTCGTTACCGCCAATATCCCCAACGCAGAGTGCGGCTTCAGAAATTCCTGGCGAGTTTGGATGCAGCTGGGCTAGCGGAAATTGTCGATAGACCCATCCAAGTTGTCCTGTTATGCCATATTCATCCATAATCTGATTCATTGTTGTGTGGAATTGCTTACAGAATGGACAGTCGTAGTCAGAGTATTCAACCATCATGATTGGAGCATTTGGATTACCCCTGATGTAGTCGGAACTATCGACAGTTCTTGATACACTTTCTTCAAGCGCCTCATGTTCAGAATTTTGTACTAAATCGCCATCAGTTATGGATTCTCCTGAATCGTTCCCGGTCAGCAAGATAGCTAAAGCAATCATGGCAAATCCACCGATTATAGCGATTGGAATCAGTGGTGATGTTTGAGGGGGTGATGGTTCCATATAAATATAGTGTATCTATCCTAATGTAAAAATTATATCACATTAAATTGTGTGATATATCGTGATATACTCAACTATTATGGATTTAGTTGACGCTATTTTACTAGGATTGGTGCAAGGAGTCACTGAGTTCTTACCGGTCTCATCAACAGGGCATCTTGTGCTGGTTCGTGATTGGTTGTCACTCGCCGGAAGTGAGGCGCTTGCGTTTGATTCGATTCTACACTTTGCCACCACTGCTGCTGTTGTTTTATATTTCAAGTCAGATATCTGGATATTGATACAAGTAGCACTACGCAAGCTGGGACGACTACCTGTAAACGAAAGAGACATGACTCTTCTTTATGCGCTATTGATTGGTACAATTCCAGCCGCAGTGTTGGGAATTTTCCTCGCACCAGTGATTGCTGAACACTTTCGAACACCAGTGATTGTGGCTGGAGTATTATTCAGCACAGCTATTTTCTTTATGTACGCTGAATGGCGCTATTATCTCCGTCCGTCTCACGGTGCAATCACCTTAAAGCGTGGGTTGTTGGTGGGTCTGTTCCAGGCGCTTGCTCTTTTGCCTGGAATGTCCAGATCTGGGTCAACTATCGCTGGCGGTATGCTACTAGGAATGACTCGTTATGAGGCTTCCCGATTTTCTTTTTTGCTAGCCATTCCAATTACACTAGGTGTCGGTATTAAAGGAAGTTTGGAGCTATTGGGTGAAGGTGTGGTTATTGATTGGTTTATAGTGGGGATCGGCGCTGGAGTGGCTTTTGTGACGGCTCTCCTGGTGATTCATTTCTTTCTAAAATTTATTCAAAAATACACCCTATGGCCGTTTGTTTGGTATAGCATAATTCTCTCCAGTATGGTGGGTTATGTAGCGATGATTAGTTAAATCTTCCTAGTGGCATTAGATGCCTCTTTTTTAAAAAGGGTATGGAAGAAGGTTTTTGTTTATCAAAACAACATTGAGTGCGTCATTGCGGCATCTTCTTTTTCTTCCCAGTGAGCGATATCTAGAGGAATTTCCTTTTTACGGTGACCGTCTTTAAATTTTACGTGTCCATTTTTACGAGCATATTCAAAAATCTCTTTGGTAACTTTTACGTCTTGTTCGCAGTATTTTTTGAGGTCTTTGATATTTCCCTCGTGCCACCAGCGAACAGCTTGCAGGCCGTTGGCTGATTTTTTGGCACCGATGGTAGCTTGAGCTATGCTGTCGAGACGAAGTCGTCGACCGAGTGAGTTTCGTATGTCTTCTAAGATGTCGATACTTTTAATTTGCGTAAGATCCCCTGGGTAGTACTTATTGAGAATTGGAATATCAAAGTGGTTGCTGTTGTAACCAACGAGGGCGTCAGCCTGCTCGATGATAGGCCAGAGCTGGTCGATTTTATCAACAGTGACAGTAGTGTAAACCTCAGTTTCGGTGTCGTACACAGTAGCTACCGAAATATTCATGGCCAAGATTCCTTCCGGTCCTACCGGTTCTTGAGTTTCGAGATCGAATACTATATATCGCATGAGATCTATAATAACACGGGCGTCTTAGCGTACTATTTGTTCGTGCGCTCCAAGGCCGCTAGGCCTGTCCTACATTCACAAACGGTACGCTAAGACGCACCTTTTAGGATGCTTACTATTCTGTGGTCAGGAAGTTTAGTATCTCCTCAAGCTGGGCAGTTTTTTCTTCCCCGGAGACAATATTTTTAATAGTGAGAGTTTCAGACTTCATTTCTTCTTCACCAACTATAGTGATGAATTTAGCTCCGCGGTCGGTGGCACGAGCTTTCTTTTTGTCAGCTTTTTGTGTACCGATGTCGGTGCTAACTGAAATACCAGTTTGTCGAATTCGGTGCGCAACTTTTTCAGCATAGAGGTTTTCTTCAGCTGTTATTGGGATAATGACTACTTGAGTAGCAGTGCTCTTGAGGTGTCCGGGAAGTAGGTCGTGAGTCTCTAGGAAATCGCGCATAGTAACGTCGCCCATGCCAAATCCGATCCCAGAGACTGGTTCACCACCGAACATCCCGGTAAGATTGTCGTAGCGTCCACCGCCTAGCATGGACCTTCCGGTTGATTTTCCTTCGCTATCTAATTCAAAGATTTCAAAGATGGTGCCTGTGTAGTAGTCGAACCCGCGAGCAAGTGAAGCATCAAAAACAACATTTTTAATTTCAAGTTGTTCTAAACCATTTTTTACATTTATCAAAGTCGAATGATTTCTCTCAGTATTTAAAAGTGTTACAAATTCCTCAACATTTAAATCTAGTTCGTCCCGGAGTTTTTCGTATTCATCTTGAACAATCTCTTTTAGTAGTCCGTCAAACTCAGCTTTTGTAACCTTTCTTCTCTTGTCGAGAGTCCTGTTTACTTGAGTGATAATTTCTGGGTCCACAATTCCGTATCTGTTTGCAAAGAAATCTGTCATTAATTGACGATTATTTATTCTAATTTCAAAATCTCCAGGCTTTGCACCAAAATCAATCATCGTTTGATAAGCCAAAGCGATTATTTCTACGTCAGCGGTAAAGTGGTCTGCACCAAAAATGTCACAGTTAAACTGCCAGTGTTCACGGAGGCGACCTTTTTGAGGTCGTTCATAACGGAAGAGGTTGGGGATTGAGTACCAACGGAGAGGGAAGGCGAGTTCTCGAGCTTTGGCGGCAACCATTCGCGCTACAGTTGGGGTCATCTCGGGACGCAAAGTAACTTCACGGCTACCACGGTCGGTGAAGGTATAGGTTTGTTCATTGACCAGCTCTTCATTTTCTGCGCCTTTAGCTTTATATAAATCTGATGGCTCTAGAATCGAAGCGTCGTAACGTTCAAAACCAAAACTCTCAGCAGTCTTGCTCCAGGTATCAAAAATATACCGCTGTACGGCCATGTCTTCTGGATAGAAATCTCGCACACCTTTGTACGAATCGGTTGAGAGTTTGTCTGTCATAGTGTGATGATTGTATGGGAGTTGGGTTCGATTATCAAGTTCTTATAGTAATTCTGGGTTGTTGTATAAAAGTGCAAGGCGGTGGTCTACAGCTTTTTGGATAATAGCCTGAAGGCCTCGAGGGTCGGGGAGACCGTCTGTCTTAAAATTATTTTCTGATTCGCTGGCGGTCCGGGCTCTAAGGGTACCGAAATTAAGGAGGGTGGGAATAATACCTTTAACTACAAACTCAATATCTTGTAGACGCTCTAAGCGAAAAATACTTACATTACGATTAAAGAAATGGATTTGGTCGACTAGGATAATACGGCGATCGGTGATAATCCAGAGGTCAAGATAATAATGCGTCCAAATAGTAAAACCAACCATTAAACTAATGACGGACCAGCCTGCTATAGCAAAAGCGATTATGGTGGTGTAATGCGTCAAACTGATTTCTAATGAAGAAAGAGAGTGTGGAAAAATAGCGACTAAAAATAGAATAAAAAAAGGAAAAAGGAGCATTATTAAAACGCTAAATAGTTCTGTAACAATAATAAACCAGTGTTTGCGAACTGTCTTGAGAACTTCTTCGTCAGGTTCAAGTTGAATTTTTTCAAATAACATAGGCTAGATAATTATTGTAATTATTCCCATAGCTATAAGTAAGGGTATGGTGCTAACAAAATACAAGATGAGAGTAAGGCCGAAGACCTTGTTGTCGGTAGTGTAGTTTTTCCAATGGTAGTACAAGATGGCGCTGAAGATAGTGTAAATACCGATGGTAAAATAAAAAGCAAGCA
>JBLIOC010000012.1:0-29237 GCA_047639355.1 Minisyncoccia bacterium
CCAGGAGCTGTAAATATTAGAGGTTGTTGTAACTTTTGTTTAAATTAAACAATTAGCAGTCTTCAATAACAGTAGTTCCAAGTCAAAACGGTGCAACCGTATTGACTTAAACATTCAAACATTCAAAAATGAAGAGGAAGATGATATGAAAAACTTGATAAGTACGAAATGGCGGCTTTTGGTCGCTTTGATACCTGTAGTTTTGTTGGGAGCGTGTACGGCAATGCCAAAAGTAACGGCACCAGTCGAGATATTAACATTTGAGGAGTTCAGAACACTTTCTTCTGACAAAGCTCGTCTGCAAGCAGCGAAGGACGCTATCACCGAAAGTAGCACAGCCGACATATATAATCTGTTTAAGTATCAGATCGGACATACGGTGTGTTACGAAAACGGCGAATGCATTAAATGGAACAAGATGGCCAAGAAAGCAAGTATATGGAGCCAGCACAGCACTGGGTCAAATGGAATGGAAATAGGGGTTGTAACTAAGTACATGACAGATGGGGAGGGGAACATAATTGATGGCAGACTACCTGTCTTGTCTCATACTACTAGTCAGACCTCTTTCAATCGTTTTCTATTGGGTCAGGTGGTTGCACCGGTTGTTGCAGCTAGCGCGAATGGTGCACTTGCGGCCAAAATATCCAAGTGTAGTGGAGATTGCGGTGGTGCTCAGTTCAATCTGAGTGGCGGAAATGCTTCTTCTGAGTCGAATACCAATTCGGCATCAAACATTACGTCTAGCATACCTATAGACTAGATATTAGGAAACAGGTAAGAGAGCCGGCGACATCCGTCGCCGGCTCATCATCAACAAAATACAATGAGGTGAAGAAGTGAATAAGATTACAAATATTGTTATAGCGTTGGTCTGTCTCCTGATGGTGTCAGCAAACGCACAAGCTGAAGTTCAGAAACGAATCTGGACAAAGTCTACCAATGCAGAAAACTTACCAAAATTTCAAGAAATTTTGAAAGCAAAGCAGTTTGATGTGACCGCAACGGACATTCTTGCCAAACACTGGGGAGATGCCGCATGGGAAGTGGCCAGAAATGGTCACTATCTAGATTTAGTCGACCCTAAGCATCGGTCTAAGGATGCATACTCAAAAAAGTTTCTCGATTTTGCATTCTTTAATCAGCCTGGAGATGTGGTGCCGAAAAGGATAACCTGGTACTTCATACAGAGAAAAGGACAAGGTAACATTGGTTGGCGTCTGCCAGTAAAAAAGAGTGAAACAGTAGAGGTAATGAAACGATTACAGACAGTGGAGAATAAAATCCTTATCTTACAGGAAAAGCAAGTCCAGATGGAACTTGGTAATCTGTCTATTCAAACTGATATTACTGACTTACAAAGGAAAGTAAAGGAAAGTAAAGGAAAGCTTGACGCTGCTATCCAAACTCAAAGAGGTCTAATCACTGAGAATAGTGTGGATATTAAAGCTCAAGATAAGCTAATTAAGACTCTAATATCTACTACTACTGCTGCTAAAGCTCAGTTTAATAAAACGGTTAAAAGAGTTGGAACTCTCGAGAGAACTAATACTGACCAAACCGTCTTAATCACTAATAATGGTGAGCGGATTAGTAGGGTTGCCACAGTCCTGTACGTATTAGCTTTCCTGGCAATAGTGTTTGGAGGCTACCTTATATGGTTGGGCAAAAAGCAAGATACCAAGACCAAAGCTCACGAGGTAGCTCTCCACGGCGATGGTAGTGATGAGAATTCGGGTCTAGTGGAAAGGGTTGCTCAACTCGAGGAAGCGGTTCACCATCCCGAAACGGGTCTGGCGGTAACTCAACAAGATATCACCAAGGCGCATAATGAGGTGGCTGAACTGAAAGAAGACATGGAGGCAGTGAAGGAAATTTCCCTTGCCGACGTTGTTTGGGATAAGAAAAACGCTTCAGCGGAAGAGTTGTCACTACTTAGTGGTGGTCGCAAAAAAGGAGTCGTGTGGGCCTTTCGTTGGAATGGAAAAGTCTACACAGTGTTGTTATGGCGTGATGCTATAACTAAGGAGGGTCTGGTATGTACTGATATTATACGCGATAAAGATTCAGATACATTGGCTAACCCAATAGCTATCAGGCACTTAAAGTTCAAGATAGTGGCCGCGGTGAAGTCTAAACGTCTCACGCCAAATCCACGAAAGAAACAAGCCGCTTAGTAAATAATAAAGTAAGTAGAGGGTGTGGTCGCCGCATTTGCGGCGACCACCCAAAGGGGTTCTTAAGAAAGAATCATTTCTTTTTTAAGAATCTTATTCAGTAAAATTTGTTCCATGACCCGTACGGATGGTCTAACCGCCCGAAACGTCATCAAAACATTTTTAGATAAGTTCTTAACTGGTGAGTTTAACCGTAACCCAAACGTAACTCGTTCGGCCTAACAGCCGGATCAGTTAGCCGTAAGTTACCGTCACAAACCAATTTTTCCTCTTCAGAATTCTAGTTCTACAGGTAGTCTTTGTTGATATGCAGATATTTGCACAACAAATGATACCCCAAGCCCCCAGGCTGCATACAATGCACCAGGGGCTTTTTTGTTGTTTGAGAAAAGGAGCCGTCGGCGACTATTTCGAAAATATGCAGACGCTTCACTAGATTCGACCTCCCAAGGGAGAATATAGTGGCAGCGGGCTGCAGGAAACTCCAAAAACAAACCAGCTCTGTATCCCATATGCAGACGCTTCACTAGATTCGACCTCCCAAGGGATGAATGAAGAAAGGAGCGGAAGCGACTATTCTGAATTTATTTCCCAATCTGCGGCTTTAGCCTGCCGCAGATTGCTGGATGAATATAGTGGCAGCGGGCTGCAGGAAACTCCAAAAACAAACCAGCTCTGTTTCCATATGCAGACGCTTCACTAGATTCGACCCCCAAGGGATTAAATGAACAAACACCCGAAGGGTGTATTGTGAATTTAGTTCTCAATTTGACCCTGTCCTAGGGCAAATTGCTAGAACAACCAGGGTCAAACTATAATAGTGGTTTCTATCACAAACCTAGTTCTCAATTTGCCCCTGCCCTAGGGCACACCTCAAGAGTATTTCCGTTTTTATGGTCGAACAGAGTTCTCCCTAAAAACTAGGGTAAATTGCTAGAACAACCAGAACTATCATACGAGCTCAACCTGACAACTTTCAAAGACACCTTTTGTCGCATTCTCTAGGTAAAACTCAAGGGCAAACTGCCAACTAAGTAACGATTTTTGGTGCTTCAAATAATGAAAATAAAGTTTATTTTTTGTGTTAGATATAATTCCCAACACGTCCTTGCATAATTTCTTACTATCTGTATAATGGCGCAACTGTTCATCGGAGGGTAATCACGACACTTTTGGGTGTCATCGAAACGGGTAAGTTCCGCATCGATTCCTTTTGAATGAGAACAGAGTAATTTGACAGTTCTTGCGAACAGATTTCTCTACAAAAATATTTTTTGTACGGAAATCTGTTGGCAAGGGTTGAGTGATTTGTTTCACTCAATTTCATAACTCTCACCCACACTCCCATAGTGTGGGTGAGCGAAGTATATTTATTAAATGAATAAATGCTCGAAGATCATACTATGAATTTATGTCCTGATTTTTTCTCTCAAGGAGAAAATCACTGGACCAAATTTAATAAATGCTCGAAGATCATACTATGAATTTATGTCCTGATTTTTTCTCTCAAGGAGAAAATCACTGGACCAAATTTATTATTTATTTGATGGTATGCATCACAGCAATAACATATATTATTTCCACAATAGTATATGAACAATTAGACAAAAGAGCGATCCGCGAGGTCGCACATTCTTTTGTCTTATCCTTAGGGAAAATTGTTAGTTGAGTCGCGCGGCACATGAAGTACATGCGCGCAACATATTTATTTATGAGCTCACTAACGCAGAAGTACGAAGATTTATCTTCGTGCCCTGTCTTAAATTAGAGTTTGATCCTAGCTCAGGATGAATGCTGGCGGCGTGGATGAGGCATGCAAGTCGAATGAGTTTAGGCTCATGGCAGACGAGGTAGGAACACGTGGGTACGTACCCTAGAGTCAGGGATAATCCGTCGAAAGGCGGGACAATACTTGATAGTCCCTTCGGGGTAAAGATTTATCGCTCTAGGAACGGCCCGCGGTCTATCAGCTTGTTGGTAAGGTAACGGCTTACCAAGGCTACGACGGATAGGGGAGGTGAGAGCCTGACCCCCACCGATGGAACTGCGACACGGTCCATACTCCTACGGGAGGCTGCAGTCGAGAATCTTCCGCAATGGACGAAAGTCTGACGGAGCGACGCCGCGTGGTGGATGAAGCCCTTAGGGGCGTAAACACCTTTTATGAAGGAGGAATTTTATTGACGTTACTTCATGAATAAGGGGCTCCCAACTCTGTGCCAGCAGGAGCGGTAATACAGAGGCCCCAAGCATTATCCGGATTCACTGGGCGTAAAGGGTTCGTAGGCGGTGTTATTAGTCGGGTGTTAAATCCTGGGGCTCAACCCCAGACTCGCATTCGAAACGGTAACACTAGAAGAAGTAAGAGGTGAACAGAACTCTCGGTGTAGGGGTGAAATCCGTTGATATCGAGGGGAATACCAAATGCGAAGGCAGTTCACTGGTACTCTCTTGACGCTGAGGAACGAAAGCGTGGGTAGCGAACGGGATTAGATACCCCGGTAGTCCACGCCCTAAACGCTGTCTGTTGGCTTTTGGAGGAATCGACCCCTTCAGAGGCGAAGCTAACGCGTTAAACAGACCGCCTGGGTAGTACGAGCGCAAGCTTAAAACTCAAAGGAATAGACGGGGGCTCGCACAAGCGGTGGATCATGAGGCTTAATTCGTCGATAAGCGAAAAACCTTACCAAGACTAGAAATTATACTGCACGCTCCGGGAAACCGGAGAAGCCTTCGAGGGTGTATAACAGGTGATGCATGGCCGTCGTCAGTTCGTGCTTTGAAGTGTTCCCTTAAGTGGGGAAACGAACGCAACCCTCGTTGCCTGTTACAAGTGTCAGGCGAGACTGCTCCCTCACGGGAGAGGAAGGTGAGGATGACGCCAGGTCAGCATGTCCCTTGATGCCTTGGGCTGCACTCGTGATACAATGGGAAGTACAACGGGACGCAATACAGTAATGTGGAGCAAATCCTTATAAAACTTTCCCCAGTTCGGATTGTGGGCTGCAACTCGCCCACATGAAGTTGGAATCGCTAGTAATCGTGAATCAGCACGTCACGGTGAATACGTTCCCGAGCCTTGTACTCACCGCCCGTCAAGTCAGGGGAGTCGGAAGTGCCCGAAGGTCGTCCTAGCGGCGAACTACGGTAAATTCGATAACAAGGACTAAGTCGTAACAAGGCACGGCTAGCGGAAGCTGGTCGTGGATTAATTCCAATTGGACACGTTGTCGTAATTTGGTAACAAATTACAATGATGACTAATTGGTCGATGTCATATGCCTCAATTGAGCATATGACGAGAGATAATACTCATTCTCTGAAATGGTATTGGACTCCAGGGAAAGACCGGACCAAAGGATAAGACAAAAGAGTGTTGCTTGAGAAAAGGAGCCAAAGGCGACTATTTCGAAAGTATGCAGATGCTTGGGATATTTCGACCTCCAAGGGAGAAATAGCCCGCAGCAGGCTGCAAAGGAGTGGTGAGAGACCACTAAAGTCTTGGACTGCTGTAGTTATGAAACTTTCAATAAAAAAATACCCCGCAAGGGGTGTTTTTATTTGTATGGTCTAGTTTTTTATATTCTATACACAACCACTTGGTGGGCAATAGTCAGGAACTGGTTGACTTACTCCATCAAGTCCAATGCTAGTAGTTAACATATTTACGATTCCCCAGAAGATAATAATGAAAACGAAGGTGGCTACACCGTAAACAGCTAACGCTCTGGCTTTACTGCGATCTCCCTGCACGGTTTTTTTACTGTCACCTGTTCCTGAAACACTGGTGCTTCCTAAAATAAAAAACCTAACGGCGTTAATAACAAAAAACAAGAAAGCAATTCCGATTAAAAACGGAATAACAATATTATTCAAGAATATTAAAAAGTTTGGAAGA
This sequence comes from Minisyncoccia bacterium, assembly GCA_047639355.1. GTDB lineage: Bacteria > Patescibacteriota > Minisyncoccia > Phycocordibacterales > UBA918 > OLB19. Next base: position 6,076 of record JBLIOC010000012.1, read on the forward strand.
AACGACTGAAGTGTTTCAGCGGCTGAGGCGATTAAAGGAAGGCTGAAAAATAGCACAGATGCTAAAGTTGCTTTATTCATATATCAATAAAGTATACGCTATCAGGTCCGGTTATATTCAATTTAATCAGTCTTGACAATATTATGTATATGTTATACCTTGTTGAAGGATCGAATCAAGATAAACTAACTTTACGAGGAAGTTCTATGTCTAAGATGTTTTTACAAAAAAGTATGGTGCTCATGATTGTTATGATGATATTAGTTTTGGCTTATTCAGAATTTGAATCAACTCTGCATCAGTTTCTGGCACTTCTAGTTCCCGGATTAGTACTGCTGCCTTTTTTAGGATACAAGCTATACATTGTCTATATAGACGGAGTTTTTGAAAAAAAACGTTATCGTACCCTCTTCTAGGGCCTACTAAGGTCAATTAAATAACCGGTTGAACATTATGTTTCAACTGGTTATTATTTTGCACAGGCCTTTCATATATGATAAAAATTTGCTATAGTTCTGGCCACTTGCGGGATTTATTTTATTAAATTCTTAGTCCGCGCGAGCTGAGAAAAGCGTATAGCTTTTCTCCCGTTTTCGACCAGAGGGAGAAATGAGTCGATATTTATGAGACTCAAGGTTTGGCTAGAGCCTTATTCTAACTTCCTACAAAAGTCACACACTTTTTATGCTTTGTTTGTTTGATTTGTCCGCGCTTAGCTCAGTTGGCTAGAGCATTCGACTGATACTCGAAGGGTCCTAGGTTCGAGTCCTAGAGCGCGGACAAATTACGCAAGCTACAAAATATTTAGAAAAAAACTTTGCCCGCAAATTAGCCCGAATTTGCGGGCAAATTGTTTTTAGCGCCGAAATTTTTGCCTTATGATAAGTAACGGCTTTGTATTTTTGCTTTCTATGATTTAACTGTAAGAGAAACTGTAGAGGTGAATACGAAAGACAAACATGAAATCTTGAAGCTGTTGGCAGAAGGAGCTGTTAGGCGCCTTGAGGTCCTGCCATCGCCGATAGTGCGCGTTAGTGGCCCAATTACGAGTGGTGGTTTTGGTTACGATAAAAACCTGAAGCGTTTTCTAAAAGCTCAGGAAGTTCTCAGAGAGAAAGGCCGCATTGTATTTGACTACTTTGAGGGTCATGATGACGAGGACGTTATTAAATCACTCGAGTTACTCTGGGAAGAAGTGATTAAGTATTACCGTGACCAATCTTTGCCTCTTGCTTTATCAAAGAAGTCTATATGATGCCAAGATGGCAAGATTCAAATGGAGTAAAATGGTAATATGAATACTTCAAAACTAACAACATTGTATTAAAAGATTTCCTGAGGAGCGGCCTTCGAAGTAAAACCACTGACACTTGTGCCAGCGGTTTTTAAAAGATGGGAGCGTATGGTTATAATTCAAAGTCCACAATTTCATGGATCGGCGTATTTACATTTTCTTGCAGTTGTTGAGTTTTGACCTGGAGATCTTGAGCTACTATTTTAAGATCAATAGTTATACTGTAGACAAAATAGGCAAATATAAAAGTAACCGTCCAGGCTATGTAGGGAAAAATTTTGTACGCTTCGAGTGACTTATCGTTTCCGTTAGTTTTCATAGGTTATGAGTATAGCATCCTTGGTAAATATTTTTCCTTGTAGATATTCATAAGGAGGATTTGTAGGGGCTAGCTTTTTATGAAAAATTTCACTATTATGCAGGATACTATCTAAATATGGTTTATTTTAAAAATAAAAAAGTAACAATAATGGGACTTGGGCTTTTGGGTCGAGGGGTTGGTGACGCTGCTTATATAGCCGAGGCTGGAGCTCAGGAGGTAATTATTACCGACCTAAAGAGTGCTGAGATACTGAAAGAGTCTGTATTGCAGTTAAAGCAGTACAAGAATATAAAATTCGTACTTGGTGAACATCGAACAGAAGATTTTGAAAATCGAGATTTTATTTTGGTGGCGGCAGGAGTACCCGCAGATTCTAAATATCTTAAACACGCCCGAGAAGCCGGTGTCACTCTTAAGCAGTCAGCTGAGTTATTTGTAGAGTTAGCAGGCGTTCCGGTCATAGGGGTTACAGGAACGAGAGGGAAGTCGACAGTGACTCATATGATTCATCATGTTATTCAAGAATTAACCGGCGAACCGGTTTTGCTTGGTGGTAACGTTCGTGGGGTGTCGAATCTTCAGCTGCTGAAAGAAGTAAAAGAAGATTCTGTGGTGGTAATGGAGCTTGATTCATGGCAGCTTCAAGGTTGGGATTGGGCCAAACGTTCGCCACAGATTGCAGTTTTCACGAACTTCATGGCTGACCACATGAATTACTATAAAAATGATATGGAAGCATATTTTGCTGACAAATCTAACATATTTCGCTATCAAGACGAGAGCGGTGTATTTATTACTATTCCCGAAGTATTTGAACGGGCGAAAAAGCTTGAAGGCGTGACTCTAGGTCAAGAAGTTGTATTGGTAGATGAATCAGTAATTCCCGAAGACATGTTACTTTCAATGCCGGGTGCGCATAACCGTCTGAACGCAGCAATTGCTTACGAAGCGCTCAAGGCAATTAGTTTGACTGATGAAGAGATTTTTGCTGGTTTGGCGAGCTTTCCCGGGGTGCCAGGCAGGCTCGAGTACTTAGGGGAAAGGAGCGGAGTGAAAATTTATAATGATAATAATTCGACTATACCAGAAGCCACTATTAAGGGTCTAGAAGCGGTGGGTAATGTTGATGATAAGAATGTTATTTTGATTGCTGGCGGTTCTTACAAAGACATTGACCCTCAGCCGCTTGTTAAGGCTATTCCTCAATACTGCAAAAAGGTGATTTTCTTTGAGGGGACTGGTACTGATATGATTAAGGATACTATTGAGGCTGAAGTGGTAGGTGACACGAAGACAGCTGTGGAAGCCGGGCTAGCCGCAAGCGAGCCTGGTGACGTTCTTCTCTTCAGTCCAGGCTTTGCTTCGTTTGGGATGTTTAAAAATGAATACGAAAGAAACGATGAGTTTGTTCGATGTGTAAATGAAATTGAGGAGTAGGTAAGAAAAAGGGCGGCACCGAAGGTGCTGCCCAATAAAAGGACTATTTGTCCAGGATGTTTTTTAATGTAGAACTGCCACAATTGTGTTTCTTCCTTCGTCCTTATCTCTTCGGTAGCTGGCCAGCCAGTCAGACTCTTTGGTGCAAAGACCGTCGTGTTTAATTCTCCACTCAGGTATATCAAATTGCTCGAGCTGATGACTAATTACTGACACTAAATCAATAGCCCCTTTGCTTCTGTCTGTAAAGGCGTGCTGACCAAATCGATCGAAAGGCTCAACGAATTTCTCATCTCCCGGCCCGTTGTGTTCAAAACACTTGCCACATATTGATCCAGTGATGTAGGCGCTTACGTATGGGGATGGATAATTATTTACCACCAGGTCGTAAGCTATCGTCACAATATTATTTATTGTATCTCCCTCCTCACTTGTTGATTTCATGGCTGCCCGCCCAGCATGTGTTACTACCGAACGACGTTGGACTAATTCATACAGAACTATAATTGGACAATCTCCAGTACGAATGATTGCTGCTGACCCTGGTTCAGTCAAAATGACCCCCTCAGAGTAAACATCAAAATCAGCGCTATTGGGTAATCCAAACTGTGGCTTGATGATTGTTTGATAACCAGGCCGAGTTTCGCTACCGGGCGCCTTTACTAAACAAACTTTGTCTGTCTTGGCCCCATCTTTGATAGCCAAACTACGTAATGGTATCGTATCGGGCCCATATATTGCAACATTGACCTCTTCTTCTAATGAATAAACATAAGTTCTCATTCGATTCTCCTTTGCTGTAAATATGACTCTATACGTGATATTATAGAAGATTCAATATATGTCCAGTCTTAAAATTGACGATATTTCTAGAATTCACTTTATTGGAGTGGGTGGTATTGGCATGTCCGGGTTGGCACGTCACTTTTTGACCGAAAAGAAGAATGTAAGTGGTTCAGACCGTGACCTTTCTCCGCTTACAAAAGCTCTCGATAGTGATGGTATTCAAATCTTTGGTGAACAAGTAGCGGGTAATATTACTAAGGACATAGATTTGGTTATTTATACTGAAGCGGTGACAAAGGGTAATGAAGAGATGAAAGCGGCCAAAGCGCTCGGAGTACCGATGATGCCTTACTTTGAAGCGCTCGGTTTGGCAATGAATCCTTACTACCTTATTGCTGTTGCTGGTACTCACGGCAAAACTACAACTGTCGCCATGCTGACTGATATTTTCGAGGCTGCTGGTAAAGACCCAACATCAGTTATCGGTTCGCTTAGAGCAAAAACAAAAAGTAATTATCGAGCTGGGAAAAGTAAGTACGCGATAGTGGAAGCGTGCGAGTATAAGCGTGATTTCTTACACCTTAAACCTGACATATTGGTTATCACTAATATTGAATATGAACACGTGGACTACTATGAGTCTTTAGAAGATGTACAGTCTGCATTTCGAAGTTTGGCCGAACAGGTGCACGAAACAGGAGTAGTTATAGCAAACCTCAAGGAGCCTAAAATTGCTCCAGTATTGGAAGGCTTGTCGGTACCAGTGATGAATTACATGAGTCACCTTGATTTAGATTTGGTATTAAAACAACCTGGCCTGCACAACCGATTAAATGCTGCTGCTGCTAGTGCTGTAGCGAAACACGAAAAACTCGAGACCGAAGTGGCTAATGAAGCACTCGCTAACTTCGCTGGAACCTGGCGACGTTTTGAATATAAAGGTGAGTTGAACGGCGCTCCTGTTTATGACGATTACGCCCATCACCCAACTGAAATTCGAGCCACTATTGATGCGGCACGTGAATTGTATCCGGAACGTAAATTGGTCATAGCCTTTCAGCCGCACACCTACACGAGAACAAAAGCCCTATTTGATGAGTTTGCCAAAGCAGTTGGCCTGGCAGACGCGATAATTTTTTTACCTATTTACGCCGCCCGTGAGGAGAATGTAAGTGGAGTATCAAGCCGCGAACTAGCAGTTAGAGCACTCGAGTTCATTTCTGATTCACAGTATACTGACTCTTTAGAAAGCGCTGAAAAGCTTCTCCGTAAGACTATAACCGACCAAGATGTGTTGATTATAATGGGAGCAGGAGATGTGACAGAGTTGGCTAGCAGCCTGATGAAATAATCTCTCTAGGTCTTTCCTATGAAGATGAAATAAAAACGTTGACGAACGGGTCCTTGGGCCCTTCTGTACACCTGTTACTATTTATTGAAATCGTCAGTTATATTGGAAGAACACAATTAAATATTTGTATCCAGAGAACGGAATAGGGATTTGACCCGCTGAACAAACGTTCAAAATTCCGTCCGCAACCATTCTCCAAAAATAATTTGCAGAAACGGTGCGACCTTCAACTCACAAAAGTGAGGTAGATGCGTTACTCCTTGGATACGCCTTATTGGCGTATTTTTTGTGTTTTATATAAGTAATAAAAAATTTATGTTAAAAACCGCAGAATGTGTATCACCAAGTCATCCAGATAAATTATGTGACCGAATTTCCGACGCAATTTTAGATGCTTACTTAGAACAAGACAAAGATAGTCGAGTGGCAGTTGAAGCTGTTGGTTCTCACGGAAAGATTTTTGTTACAGGAGAAGTTACCTCGAAAGCCAAAGACGTAGACATCTGTTCTATTGTAGGCAGTATTGTTGCTGGTGAATATGACTTGACGGTACATGTGTTTGAGCAGAGCCCTGAGATTGCACAAGGTGTAGATACTGGAGGGGCTGGCGATCAGGGGATTATGACCGGCTACGCAACTAGAGAAACCGACACATATATGCCAAAAGAATATGAACTGGCCCGAGGTCTTTGTCAGGCTGCTTACGAAAAATATCCGTACGATGGAAAGACTCAGGTCACTATCAATACCGCGGGGGAAGTCGATTCGGTTGTTTGTAGTTTCCAAAATGCTCCGACAAAAGATTTAAGAAAATTAGCAGAAGATAATATTCCAGGAGCAAAGGAGTATCACATAAATCCTGCAGGAGAATGGTCTCAAGGAGGCTTTGATGCTGATGCCGGTCTGACTGGGCGGAAGATTATCGTCGATAATTATGGTCCTGAGGTGGCTGTCGGGGGCGGTGCTTTCTCTGGAAAGGATCCAAGTAAGGTGGACCGCTCGGCTGCTTATATGGCCCGCCGTGTAGCGGTTGATTATTTGGAAAAATATCCAGATTCGGAGACTGTGCTAGTAAAGCTGGCTTACGCGATTGGCCACCCTGAGGCCTTGATGGCCGTAGCGATTGTGGACGGTGTACCGGAGGAGGTAGAAGGGTATGACCTAACCCCAAATGGTATTAAGTCATTTCTACAGCTAGACGCACCGATTTACGCAAAGACGGCTGAGTGGGGACACTTTGGCCGGGGGTTTAATTGGGGTTAGTTCATGTTATGAGAAAAGTTGCGCCAGAAAACTACTGGCGCACCTTTTTAATAAAATAAAAGCGGTCAAAGTAAACTTTGACCGCCGGGTTAGTGTGACAATTAGTCAGCAACATTTTCTATTGCTTCCTCTAGGGCGTGGAAAGACAACTCTTGCCATTTTATTGTAAAGAAGACAGTAAACATGAATGCTGTACTGACGATAGAGACATATAGGTCACTCTTATCAGAGAAGGCCGACCATAATGACATTGCTCCAAAACCACTAAGTACTGATAACCCAAGGAACGTTCCACCAAGATTAAGTTGGGTTAAAAGATTCGTGTTCGAGAAGTGTATTCTGCGAAACAGCCAAGCTCCAAACAAAGCGACTACACCAACAAATACAACAATGATTCCAAAAGAACAAAAGGAAAGAATTGTCATACCAAGCGTCCAGTTGCCTGACTGAGCAAGCGGAATCAGAGCCGGAGCGCACAAGAGGGCATCCCAGCTCACCGAAAGCACAATTGCCCACCGTCGAACCTGAAGCTTATCAACTCCAAACAAGTGGCTCAGAAAGTGTGAAAGACTATAGCGTATTTCTTTGCCCAACGATTCCATGAATATCTCATAAACAACCGCCGCTACTAGCAAAAATCCCAGAACGCCTATAATCATCTTACCTTGTGGCCAAGCTACTCCAGCTGACCAAAATATACCGTAACCAATGGCTGGGAATACACTGTGAGTGAGTGCCAGAGGCAGTACCCAACTTTTGATAGAAATTTCCCTGTCATGAAACCTACTCAAAGTTACAACAAGGACATCAATTGCTATTGCAAACCCCAATGTTAGTACGGGGTTCCAAAAGCTAGTTAAAGTGAGCATTTAACACCACCTATAAAGTTAGAAAGAACAGTCTAAAAAATACAATTATAAAGACTTTTTGTCAATAAAAACTTTGCATTTTTACCTGGTAATGCTAGTTTTACCTTACGTATGGAAAATGGAATTCTCTCACTGGTAGCGACACCGATAGGTAATCTGGAAGATATTACCCTGCGGGCCATCCGAACACTTAAAGAGGCTGATTATGTACTCTGTGAGGATACTCGAGTTACAGGTAAGCTACTTCACCATCATGGCATTAGCGCCAAAATGAAACGCTATGACGCGCATGCCTCAGAGGGAGTACACGAAATGATTCTCAGGAACCTAGAGGAAGGGAACCACATTGCGCTAGTAAGTGACGCTGGAACCCCAGGGATTAGTGACCCTGGTGTGTTGTTGGTACAGCGCGCCCGCGCAGCTGGAGCGCGTATCGAAGTAATCCCTGGCGCCTCGTCAGTGACAGCCGCCGTTTCGTTGGCTGGTATAACCGGAAATCGGTTTACCTTTTTAGGTTTTATTCCGCATAAAAAAGGTCGTGAGACTTTTTTAAAAAGTCTCACTACACACGCACAACCAGCGGTATTTCTAGAATCTACCCACCGTATTTTAAAGACACTAACTTCACTGGCAGAGCTTCTGCCGGAGTCTAGGGTCTATTTGGGGCGTGAACTTACCAAGCTCCACGAGGAGATGTTGATTGGTACACCACAAGAGCTGTTAGACATATTAGAAGCCAAGCCAGTGAAGCAAAAGGGGGAGTTTGTGGTTATTGTTGCGTGAGTAAATGAGCGTAGCGATTATTACGAACGTGTGTCAGAATTTGTTCTGCCCTTGGGCAAATTCTGATTTGAAAGCCTGAAATTGTGTGACCAATGATTTTTAGTGTAGAATATTAGGATAATGTCCAAAGAAACACTCGTATTTATCTCAGGAATTCTGCTTACCATAGTGCCTTTTTTGGGTGTACCAGAATTATGGCGCCAGTATGGAGTGTTAGGGATTGGTATATTACTTATATTAATTGGATATGCATTACGCCGAAGGGTGTATTTAAATCGAATTGATATCGGGGACGGACAGCGTGGTACAGACTCCTTCGTAGAGACAACTGAAAAACTTTTTGATGAAGGTGGTCTAAAATAAGGGTATGCACAAATTAGGCACACCAATCATCTTGTCTGCATTAGTTTTTGCGGTACTGAGCTTTGTACCGCTTTCGGTGTTTGATGTGGAGTCTGGTGTGACAGAGCATGTTGTCAAACAAGTTGAACCAATTAATAATATAGAACAAGAAACTCCTCTTGTAGAAGAAGTCATACCTATCGACAATCGAGAAATAATTTATCATGTCCCATTACCTCAGGCAGTAAAATCGATTTATATGACTTCGTGCGTAGCTGGCACTCCCACTTTTCGCACCAAGTTGATCGAGTTAATTAGATCTACCGAAATCAACTCAGTGGTTATAGATATTAAAGACTATTCAGGAACCATTTCATTTTCTCCAGATAGTGATTCTTGGAAGTCTGCCTGGCAAGCAGCAGAATGTGGAGCTAGAGACATGCCAGAGCTTATTCAACTACTCCACGATCATGAAGTATTTGTGATTGGCCGCGTCACTGTTTTTCAAGATCCTTTTTACGCCCCGCTTCATCCGGAGCTTGCGGTGCTTAGGGCAGATCAGACAACTGTTTGGAAAGACGGAAAAGGATTGTCTTTTATTGATGTGGCCAGTAAGCCGTACTGGGATCATATTATTGAGTTGAGTGTAGACTCATACAACATTGGCTTTGATGAATTAAATTTCGATTACGTGCGCTATCCTTCCGATGGCAACATGGCTGACACGTATTATCCGCAGAGCGTGGCGGGTGAATACGGAATGGATAGGCAGGCCAATCTAGAAGCTTTCTTTCGTTATCTGAACGAAAAGTTGGACGAAGAGGAAAGGTTTGCCGCCGTCCGTCATGAAAATACCGGTCGATCATCAAGTACTCCTTATACGTCAGCCGACCTCTTCGGTATGACGACAACAAACTTCGACGACCTTTCAATCGGTCAGGTGCAAGACAGGACTGCTCCCTACTTTGATTTTGTTGCACCGATGGTTTATCCATCACATTATCCAAACAACTTTCTTGGTCTTGGTAATCCCAACAACTACCCGTATGAAGTAGTTAATTACGCCATGCAAGCTGGAGTGAATCGTATGATTTCCAGTACTACACCAATGGAAGGATTTTTACATACTCCTGTCACTATTACTAACGCCAGTGGAACAGTGACTCAAACTGGAATGTATAACAAGCCCGTTTATGGACCAGAAAAATTTCGTACCTGGATTCAAGACTTTGATTATGGAGGAGACTACGACGCTGCTGATGTGCGCGCACAAATCCAGGCTAGTTATGACGCCGGTGTAGATAGTTGGATGATTTGGGCCCCGTCAAATATTTACACTAGAGCAGCTTTACAACCTTCCGACGATTCTATTAGTTACTAAAAATATGAATATATTAGTTACTGGCGGGGCGGGATTTATCGGAAGCGCCATAGCGAGGGAACTGGCTGGTAAGGGGAACGTGGTTACCGTTATTGATAATTTTAACGATTATTATGAAGTGTCATTGAAACGTGACCGCGTCAAACATTTTCTTCAGGGTATTGAAGTCATTGAAGGTGACATCCGAGACAAAGTTTTACTTAGTGATTTATTTAAAGTCAAGAAATTTGAGGTTGTATGCAACTTAGCGGCGATGGCTGGAGTACGCTACTCAGTAGAAAATCCATCTGTATATGTGGATGTAAATATTAACGGTCTGATGAACATAGTAGAGACGATGAGGGAGCACGGGTGTACGAGACTGGTGTCGGCCTCAAGTTCATCAGTGTACGGCAACAATTCTAACTCACCCTATACTGAGGACATGGTGGCCGATCGTCCAGAATCAGTGTATGGAGCGACTAAACGGGCTGGAGAGCTTTTGCTACATAGTTACTATACACTTTATGGTATTCAATCAACCAGCTTACGATTTTTTACAGTGTATGGTCCTTGGAGTCGACCAGACATGGCGATGTTAAAGTTTGCGGACAAGATGAGCCGGGGAGAAGCAATTGATATCTATAATAAAGGAAAGCTGCGTCGTGACTTTACTTATATCGACGATATCGTCGCAGGTTTTGTGTTAGCTGTTGAGAAACCGGTTGGATATGAAGTGGTAAATATCGGCCGCGGTGAGACGGTTGAATTGATGGATTATATTAAAAAATTAGAGACAGCCCTTGGTTCCGAGGCAAAGAAAAATTTTCTACCGATGCAGGCTGGCGATGTTTACGAGACATATGCTGACACTACCAAGGCTAAAAATCTCTTTGGATATAAGTCGCAGACCAGTGTTGAGTCTGGGGTAGAGAAATTTGTTGAGTGGTATCAGTCTTACTATGCTTAAAATAGCTGACTGCAAAAAGCAAAATTGGTATTTAGCACACTGTGAGCTATTAGGATTTCTGTCTCACACCTAAGGTACTATTAGCGTATGCTCGAAAAAACTGACTCTCCTATCCGACTGTATTCATATAGTGATGATCAGCCTCATGAAGAGCTTGGAACATTAATCCCGCGGAAGAGAAAAAAACCGGAAGGAACCAAGTCTAACTTTAGTCCAGTTAGTCTACCGACTGTTAATAAACGTACCGGAGTTAAGGCGGCTGTTGCTGTACTCGGAATCTTTGCCTTAGCGGTCCTTGGTACGACGGGGTATGGTCTTGTTTCCCAAACTAATTTAGCTGCGGCTCCAATAGTTACAATTATTGACCCCTATACCCAAAATACCACCATCCTTGAGTACGGTCCGCAAATAGCGTTGGCCAAGAGTAATTTTTTTATTGAAACACGTGATTCCTTTATCGATGAAAGTCAAACTTTTATCGAGGCAGACATGACCAGAGAGCAGCTTCGATTTTTCAAGAAAGGGGTATTAATACAAAGTGCAGACATTCTTGGTATTGGCGAAGAAGGTTCGTGGTGGGAGACACCATCGGGTCTTTATCAGGTTGAACAAAAAGACGAACGGGTATTTTCTAACTTAGGGCAAGCTTATTTACCGTGGCAGTTGACGTTTCAAGGTAACTATCTGATTCATGGCTGGCCAACCTACCCAGATGGATCAGAAGTTATGGATGAATTTACCGGCGGCGGAATTCGTCTCAATGACGAATCGGCAGAAGCATTTTACCAAAACGTCCGAATTGGAACACCAGTGTTGGTTCATGCCGTAGTAGCCGAGAAGCTAGATACTTTTGTGTACGAACCATTCGTACCAGAAATAAATACCTCCAACTATTTTATCGCTGATATAAATAGTGGAACTATTTTAGCCTCGAGTGGCTTAAACGACGTGGTGCCGATTGCTTCTTTGGTTAAACTTATGACGGCTGTAGTAGCAGCGGAGACGATCAATCTTGATGGTAGAATAAAGGTTACATCTCCCACCTTTGTCACCTCACTGATTCCCCGACTAGCCGAGCGAAGTAGCGTCTCGATGTATGGCTTACTGCAACTACTTTTAGTTGAATCTTCAAATGAAGCGGCCGAGACCATCGCTGGAGAGATTGGACGAGAGGTATTTATTGAGGCGATGAACGCCAAGGCTCGACAGCTAGGCATGATGGGTACCAAATTTGATGACCCTTCAGGCCTCAGTACCGATAACGTTTCATCGGTTGGTGACCTATACCGCCTGGTCACTTATATTCAAAAAAATCGTAGCTTTATTTTTGAAATTACCGCAAACGATGAACTTGATGGCGCCTATACCGGAGGAGAGTTTGATGGTTTGGTTAATTTTAATGGAGTTAATGGGATGGACAGTTTTGTCGGAGGAAAGGTGGGTGAAACACTCGCCGCGGGACAGACTTCAGTCTCGTTACATAAACTTAATTTTCAAGGAGAAGATCGCACTGTAGTAGTTATCCTACTTGGTTCAGATGCGCGTACAGAAGACATAGAAAAGCTAATTTCTTATGTGCAAAATAGTTACGGACACCAAGAGACTATCTAGGTGGTATACTGAAAATATGATAGCTTTTGATCCAGAAAAGATTACCTTTTTTGCCAAAACTGATGCTCGTGGTCAGGACGTACCTTTTGGCATCAGGGCGAAGGACCGACAACGACACATGTATGTGGTTGGGAAGACTGGTATGGGTAAGTCTACCTTACTCGAAAACATGGCTGCTCAAGATATTCAAAACGGTGAAGGAATGGCTTTTATTGATCCACACGGTTCTGCCGCCGAAACCCTACTTGATTATGTGCCCGAGCATCGAGTAAAAGATGTAGTCTACTTTGCACCATTCGATTTAAATAATCCTGTTTCGTTCAACGTAATGGAAGATGTCGGTCCTGATAAACGCCACTTGGTTGTGTCTGGCCTGATGTCTACTTTCAAAAAGATTTGGGTAGATGCCTGGAGTGCCCGAATGGAATATATTCTAACTAACGCTCTCCTTGTATTAATTGAATATCCCGACTCAACATTGCTTTCGGTCAATCGGTTATTTTCGGACAAAGTCTACCGCAAACAAGTAGTTGAATACTGTAAAGACCCGGCCGTTAAGTCATTTTGGGTGGATGAATTTGCAAACTACACAGATCGCTTTGCGGCTGAGGCGTTGCCAGCAATTCAGAATAAAATTGGCCAATTCACCGGCAATCCACTTATTAGAAACATTATCGGGCAACCGCACTCAAGTTTTGATATTCGTAAATTAATGGATGAAAAGAAGATTCTTATTATGAATCTTTCCAAAGGTTTGATTGGCGAAACAAACGCCAACCTACTTGGCTCTATGCTTACAACACGCATTTATTTAGCGGCCATGAGTCGAGCAGAACTTCCGGTTGCCGAAATGAAGCAAATGCCAAACTTCTATTTTTATGTTGATGAGTTTCAATCTTTTGCGAACGCCACTTTTGCCAACATTCTATCAGAAGCACGTAAGTACCATCTCAATCTAATTATTGCCCATCAGTACATTGAGCAAATGGAAGAAGAGGTTCGCGACGCTGTTTTTGGAAACGTTGGAACAACTATTTCTTTTAGAGTTGGTCCGTTTGATGCTGAGACATTAGAGACTGTTTTTACTCCACGGTTTCTTGCGACTGATTTAGTGAATCTTGGCTTCGCACAAATATATTTAACACTTATGATTGACGGTATTGGTTCACAACCATTTTCAGCCGTTACGTTGCCTCCACTGGAACTACCTCCAGTTTCTTGTCGAGAGATGGTGATTAATTCCAGCCGTAGTCTTTACGCAAAAGACAGACCATCTGTCGAAAAAATCGTCTCCGATTTACATATACCAAAAAAAGAGGAACGTCCAAATAAGCCATATGAGAAACGTCAAAATTCTAACTACGTTAAACCAGCTGTGACTCCAGAGCGTAAAGCTCTAGAAAAACCTGTCAGCCAAACCAAGCCAAACCAAACCCAATTCCGGACTCAGTCCCAAACTCAAACACAAAGCCAGACCCAAAACCAGAGTAATGAAAAACGGAGAGATTCTTATAACGATAAGAAGCCAGTGATTGTACAAAAAACTCCTGAAGATTTGCGGTCAATTCTTTCAAAAATGAATCAAGATAAAAATGTAAAAGATGGGAGCAATTCAGTAGCAGTTTCTACAAATGACAGTTCAAATAAGTCGAAAGAATCCGGTACGAATTCTGCCAATAAGACAGATCTAAAAAATGCACTAGCCGAAGTTTTACGGAAAACTGTTCCAGCAAGTCATCATTCTCAATTAGCTCACGAAACTAAACCTGTCCAAGAAACTAGCATAGCAACGTCACAACAAACTCCACAAAAATCACAAATTCGAAATGTTGTAGTTAAACATGGGAATATCGGACCACGTGATAATATCCAGGCCGATGCTGTTAACACAAAGCCTGCACCTCAGTCACATTCAACACAAACTAAGTCAATTGATCCTGTACAAGTAGCTGATAGTGACGACTCCCTTGATGCTGCAGAAATTAAGAGAATGCTACGCCAAAGTGAAAACGAGAGGTCACCGTTTAACTAGTCGAGCGTATGCGCGCTTTTTTTCTCGGTTTACTTTTATTACTTCCTATGGGAGTTAATGCTGCTGTTTCAATCAGCGAAGTGGCCTGGATGGGTTCTATTGATTCGGCTAATCATGAGTGGGCCGAACTTCACAATAACGGCCCGGCGACCGACGTAACTGGCTGGATACTAAGAGATGGGGTGAATTTTGAAATTGAGTTATCAGGTACGATTCCCGAGAATTCATATGCAGTACTTGAGCGTACCAGTGACGCTTCTGCGCCTGGGACAGCTTTTTTTATTTATACTGGAGCATTAGTTAATACCGGGGCTACACTAAAACTTGAACGATCTGACGGATCTTTAGTTGATCAAGTGCCAAGCGGTGAGAATTGGGAAAATATTGGTGGTGACAATGTAACAAAAGAAACTGCTCAGTACACCAACAGTGGATGGAAAACTGCTCCAGCAACACCAGGAAGCGGATTGGAATGGAATGATGATTCAGAAAATACAGATAAGTTAATCGACGAAGATGAACCAGAAGCAGCTAAAAATACCAACACCTCAAAAAAGGGAAACAGCGGAGAATCTGTTCGGCTTCTTATGCCGGGTGTTTCTTTAGATCTCGCTGTCGATGCTCAAACTATTGGTTATGTTCACCAGAAAATTTCATTTGACGTAGAACCATCGGGTATTGGAGAGAGTCTCATCAATTCCTTGGTGTACCAATGGAATTTTGGTGACGGTTCAGTATCTACCGAGAAATATTCAAAACACGTCTTTGATTATCCTGGTACATATATTGTGACTGTGTACGCAGTATTTAAACGTCAGGAGCAAGTTGCGCGTCACGAAATTACCATCCTTCCAGTGCAGATTTCATTAACAACGAACCGCGAGGGGGATGTACAGGTTAATAACGACTCACCATATGAGTTGGATATTTCTGGGTATCGACTCCGTGGTGAAAAATCTTTTACGTTTCCGTCATACTCGATTCTGCTGCCAAACCAGACTGTCACAATTTCTAAGGAGCGATTAGGAAAAACTAAAAGTAGAATGATAGCTATTTATGATACAGAAAAATCTCTAGTGTCTTCTGTTACTACTAATACTTTGGCCTTTTCGAGTACTGAAGTTAGAGAGTTGGTGGCACCGTCGCCACAAATTAGTGCGATTTCGTTTTCACAAGTACCTACAGAGACTCCTGATTCCAACTTCACTTTTGCTCCCAAGAGCTTGCCAGCTGCAGAATCAATAAAAGAGGAGAGGTTTGTCGAAGTAGCTCTAACTGCAACCACAACCCAAATAGCAAATGCCGGAGCTGCAGTCCCAGAT
Source organism: Minisyncoccia bacterium (assembly GCA_047639355.1). Taxonomy (GTDB): domain Bacteria; phylum Patescibacteriota; class Minisyncoccia; order Phycocordibacterales; family UBA918; genus OLB19. The sequence goes on from JBLIOC010000012.1 coordinate 21,818, forward strand.
TCGGATTCTCGCTCTTGGTACCTGGCTTTAGTCGGAGTCCTAGTTCTTGGAATCCTTGGCGTATACGCCACACCGAGACGTAACCAAATGAGCTAGGATTTGGTAGTATAAGACACATGACAGAAACACAGACACAGAAGCTAGCAGTCGTGACCGGTGGAGCCGGCTTCGTTGGTTCGCACTTATGTGAAAGATTAGTTAAAGAGGGTTACCGAGTTATCTCACTAGATAACTATTTTACCGGTACACCAGAAAACCATGTAGAAGGAGTCGCGTACCGTACTGGACACTCTAAGGATATTTCGGAACATGTTACAGAAAAGCCAGATGTAGTTTTTCACTTGGGCGAGTACGCTCGTACTGAAAAAAGCTTTGAGGATATTGAACTAGTGTGGGACCTTAATAAAACTGGTACGTTTGCCGTGCTGGAATTCTGCCGTCGCCGAGACTGCAAAATAATTTACGCTGGCTCATCCACAAAATTTGCTGATAACGGTGAGGGAAGAGACCAGAGTCCGTATGCCTGGACTAAAGCCACCAATACTGAACTGGTGAAAAATTACGCCGATTGGTTTGGTCTAAAGTACGCCATTACTTATTTTTATAATGTCTACGGCCCTCGAGAAATGTCTGGACCATACGGAACTCTCATTCGCATTTTTACAGAACTGCATCGCAGTGGCCAGCCGCTTACAGTCACTTCTCCTGGTACTCAGACGCGTAATTTCACCCATGTTTATGATATCGTTGACGGACTTATCTTAACTGCCAAAAATGGCGAAGGGGACGGCTACGGGATTGGCGCTGACCAACAGTACACCGTTCTCGAAGTCGCAAAAATGTTTGGTGACGGAGTGGTCCTGATGCCAGGACGAAAAGGGAATCGTATGACAGCCGGAGTGGATAATCAGCAGGTAAAAGCACTCGGCTGGAAACAAAATAACACGTTACCAGCCTGGGTAGAGCAGGTGAAAGAAGAGATTGGTAGTGTCAAAAAAGCCGACCAGCGAGTACTGGTATTTTCGACCACCTTTTATCCGCACGCAGGAGAGGCCGAACTCGCCCTGTGTGACTTAGTGCGCTCACTCCCAAATGTGGAGTTTGATGTGGTGACTACAAAATTCAGTAAAGACACCATGGGTGATGAGTGTGAAATACCAAACGTCACATTACACCGAGTGGGGTATGGCTACAGCTTTGATAAATACCTGCTTCCTTTCTTGGGAGCGGGTGTAGGACGAGCTTTGCGTAAGAAACATTCGTATATGTTCCAGTGGGCATTGTTTGCGAGTTATGGCGCGATTGCAGCACTCTTTTCTGGTAGAAAGGAGTCTTTACCTCTCCTTATTACTTTGGCTGACCAAAAACTAGCGCAAATTCCATGGTACACCCGGATTGTGTTGAAACATGTTCTTGGTAAGGCCGATCAGGTATACGCTATGGATACTTATGAAGCTCAGACAGCCATTTCCCTCAGTAAGAGGACGGCGCTCATAAAGTCGATAGGGTCAGGCGATGCTTTTGCCAACCAGGTTCGATTTGCTTACGGTACTTTCTTGAAGAAACGTACGGAGGAGAAAACTTGATTTTATTTAAGAATGTGTTATACTCCAATGAGACTAAATCTGGTCTTCTTATTTAGGAGTTAAAAATGACAGCTACTAAGCGTCTTTCAAATACTGACCATAAACCAGGCTGGAAACTTGCCGTCGATGGAGAGTATATAGATGGAGAGTGGGAGATTCAATCCCCATACGGTTTCGTTCAAACTGCAGTGGTTTGCGACGATAAAGGTACACCAGTCTTCGATAGGCCGCTGTATCGTGAGGCTCCAAATGTAAATTTGGTTGTCTATGGTAGACATTCCGATGGAGAAATTAAAATCGGTATGATCCGCCAACCGCGACCCCATGCAGACGATCCTGAACGGCCAGGTGTAGACGGGCATGAACCTATCTTGTTTGGCCAGGTCCCTATGGGTTTTGCTGAAAAAATTCTCGGCGAAACTGTTGAAGATACAGCAAGGCGGGAAACAACAGAGGAAACTGGGGCGAAGGTTGTAATTTCGGTTACTAGACCAAAGTATCCCTGGCATAATCCCAACCCAACCTTCGTGGCAAGCTGGAGTGATCTTTTGTTTGTTGAGGTAGATCTCGATAAGATAGAAGCTCTCAAATCCAGTCGTGATGAACCCATCTTTTCTGCGGAGTTTATTTCGCCATCCGAATTGATATCACGGGTTGCGAACGGTGTGGATGATGCTGGTGCGAAGTATCGCATGTGTACTGCTAATAGCGTTCTTCTTATATTTTTTGCGACCTTTCCTAAGTATTGGCCTCAATAATAAAAGGCGTTTTCAATTAACCCCTTACTTGGCAACAAGAAGGGGTTTGTCTATCATCATTATGATGTCTAATCAGAAGGAGAAAAAAGTGAAAGCAATTTTATTTGATTTTGGTAATGTATTGGGGCGGTTCTGTCATATGCAAGCAGTCAAACAATTGTTGGCATATTCTGAAATTTCTGATCCAGAAATATTACGCAAAAAACTGTTTTTTGGATCTACTGCAAAAATGAGACAGACGGGAGCTATGTCTCCAGAAGAGTTTCATCTAAAGCTCAAAAAGGATTTTGGTTTACATCCATCGTGTGATTTTGCGACTTTTGAGGGTTTGTGGGGCGATATCTTCACTCCTGCTCCCAAAGTTGTTTTGGAAGTTCTGCAACAGTTGAAACCGGGTATAGTAACTGCCATTGCCTCAAACACGGAAGCAATGCACTGGCCATACATCGAAAAGCTTGATACTGTCCAGTTTATTATCAATCGACCAAATGGAAGTGTCTATAAGTCTTATGAGATTGGATATGAAAAACCAGACGAACGTTTTTTCACATTTATTCTTGATAGTCTCGGAGTGAAGCCAGAAGAAACATTGTTTCTTGATGATGTAGACGAATATGTCGATGTATTTCGCAATATGGGTGGGGGAGGTGAGACGTTTGACCTGCGGACAGATAACCCTGAAGTCCTTCGTTCTATTTTAGGGAATAGAGGAGCTCTAGTTCATTAAGGTAAAATCGAAGTGTAATTCGGTTAGCGTCCTGTAATATACAGGGCGTTTTTTATATATTCTTGGTATACTTGCATATATGAAAACAAAAATCTTGATTTTCTCGTTGGCTTATTATCCAAAACATATTGGCGGGGCTGAGGTGGCGATAAAAGAAATTACTGACCGTCTTTCACCAGAACAGTACGAATTTCACTTGGTGTGTAATAGGTATGATTCAACCCTGCCTAAAACTGAGCAAATAGGTAACGTCAAAGTTCATCGGATTGGTCTGACTACAAACAATCCGTCAATGGCAGACTTACGACGGTTACCGCTCCAACTCAACAAATTATTATTTCAATTTCAAGCTTTTTTTGTTGCTGCAAAACTGCACAAGAAAGAAAAATTTGATGGTATATGGGCAATGATGGCGCACTCTTGTGGCGTACCGGCCGGAAAGTTCAAACAGGCTTTTCCAGATGTGAAATATCTTCTGACTCTCCAAGAGGGTGATCCACCAGCTCATATTGAGAAGAAAATGAAGTGGTTTGGTAAAGCGTTCGACAATGCATTTTTACAAGCCGATACGATACAGGTTATCTCAAACTTTCTTGGTAACTGGGCAAAGACAAAAGGTTTTGCTGGGACACCGATACTTATCCCTAACGCAGTTAATACAGCACACTTCACGCAAAACTATTCTTCAGAAGAGTTGAGAGAAGTGCGCCGTGAACTTGGAGTATTTGACGAAGATATTCTTTTGGTCACAACTTCACGCCTGGTACATAAGAATGCTGTCGATGACGTGATTCGAGCTATCCAACTTTTGCCGCCTTCAGTTAAATTTGTAGTGTTTGGGACTGGTCCAGATGAAGATAAATTGCACTCTCTAGTTAAAGAACTTGGTGTCACAGACAGGGTCCTTTTTCGAGGGCAGATTGGTCACGCGGACATGCCGAAGTATCTTAAAGCTTGCAGCATATTCATTCGTCCATCACGTTCTGAGGGGATGGGAAATTCATTTGTTGAAGCAATGGCGGCGGAGCTGCCAGTCATTGCGACTCAAGAGGGTGGAATTGCAGATTTCTTATTTGATGAAAAATTGAATCCTGGAAAAGAAACTACAGGCTGGGCAGTAGAGTCTGATAATCCAACTCAAATTAAAGAAGCCGTTGAAGATATTTTGAATAGACCAGATAAGGTCACTAGGGTTCTAATTACTGCTAAAAAAATGGTAGTTGAAAAGTACGACTGGGATCTTATCTCAAACAGAATGAAAACTGAAGTATTTAATAAAATGTTTGATTAAGTGGTCACTAAGTCAGGCTAAAGGAAGTTAAATATTGTAATGAGTAAAAAGAACGTGGTTGTAGTTGGCGGCGGTACTGGTACCCATACAGTCTTGAGGGGCTTAAAACGTTTCAAGAATTTGATTGATATTTCTGCTGTGGTGACCATGGCAGACTCAGGCGGTTCGACTGGGCGACTACGAGATGAGTTTGGGTATCTGCCAGTAGGGGATGTTCGCATGGCTCTAGCAGCTTTGGCTAGTGATGGAGTTGGCGACGACAGCCTACTTAGAGAATTATTTTTGTACAGGTTTGAAAAGGGAGATTCCCTATCGGGGCACAATATTGGTAATCTTCTTCTCGTAGCCTTAACTGATATTCTAGGTTCAGAAGAAGAAGCAATAAAGTCAGCTTCAAAACTACTTAAGATCAGCGGTACAGTACTTCCGGTTACTTCAGATAAAATTGATCTAGTTGCTGAGTATTCAGACGGCACCAAGGTGGTGGGTGAGCATGAGATAGATGAACCGACATCTGATGTAAGTAATTGCAGAATAGAAAATTTGTATACCCATCCTTCTGCTACGGTAACTCCTTCAGCAAAACTAGCTCTAGAAGAAGCTGATTTGATAATCTTGGGTCCAGGAGATGTTTTCACTAGTGTTCTTGCAAATTGTGTCGTAGATGGTGTACCAGAGGCAATTATTAAATCGAAAGCAAAGATTGTGTATGTTTGTAATTTAATGACAAAGCTTGGTCAGACAGACAATATGAAAATGTCCGACCATGTCTCAGAAATTTTCAAATATGTCGGAAAGTCGCCAGATGTGGTTTTGGTTAACTCGGCTGTTTTACCAAAAGAACTACTGAAGACTTATGCAAAGGATAATGAATGGCCGATAGAGATAGATGAGATAGATGATTTAGAAATAATAAGTAAAGACTTTCTGGCTTCGGAAAAAGTTAAGACTGCGAAAGGGGATGTATTAAAAAGAAGTCTTATTAGACACGATTCAGACAAGCTGGCTAATCAAATTATGAAACTTTTATGAAATACATTTTAGATTTTGACCGAACACTTTTTGACAGCTTGGGTTTTACGCAGAAGCTACAAGAAGATGAAATGCTGAGCGCTAAATCAAAAACACCAGAAATATGGAATAAATACTATGCTTGTGATTTTCTGTTTCAAGATACTGTTGAGTGGTTATCTTCAAAATCTAAAGAAGATTTATTTATACTCACCGCTATTACTCCAACCTTTGGCCCAAAGGCAGAGGGTTACCAGAGAAGAAAACTTGAGAGATCTGGGCTAGATAATTATGTTTCCGAAATCGTTTTTGTAATTGGCGATAAAGGAGAAAAGGCTATTGAAATAGCTTCTCAATTTCCCTCCAACGAAACCATAGTTTTCGTTGATGACAGACTCTGTCAGTGTCAGTCAGTAAAAGCTGCTCTACCAAATTCAATCTGTTGTTTGATGGTACGTGATAAATCTTGTGTCATAGAGACAGATTTTGATGAGGACATAAAAGTTGTTCACAGTCTATCCGACGTCGATGGTATTATAAGTGATATATGAAAATAGTAATCGCTACTGGACTTTATCCACCTGAAATCGGCGGCCCTGCTACTTATGCAGCTATGCTGGAGGCAGACTTGCCAGAAAAGGGTATAACAGTCGCTGTTGTACCATTCGGTTGGGTACGTCATTACCCTAAAGTAATTCGACATTTTGTTTATGCTTGGAAATTGTGGCAAGAAAGTCGGCAAGCTGATGTCATCTATGCGCTCGACCCTATCAGTGTTGGTCTGCCGTCGGTGTTCGTAGCATGGCTAAGTCGGAAACAATTTCTCATCCGCCTTGGTGGCGATTACGCTTGGGAGCAGGGTCGAATCCGCTTTGGGCTGACAGATACTCTTGATGAATATTTAGAGAAACGAGATTCATCCCCATGCATGGTCAAAATGTTTGCCTGGTTGCAGACATACGTGGCTTTAAAAGCGGAGAGGGTAATTGTGCCAAGCGAATATCTTAAGAGCGTAGTCGTGAAGTGGGGGATTAATGAGACAAAAATACAGGTTATTTATAGCGCCCTCTATCCACTAGAAGTCTCGACTTCCCGTGAGGTTTTGCGACGTGAACTTGCTTATACTCACCCCACTATTGTTTCGGCCGGTCGCTTGGTGCCATGGAAAGGTTTTGGTGTACTTATTGAAGTGGTTGCCAAATTACGTGAGCAGTATCCGGACATTTCACTGGTTATTATTGGTGATGGAGAGGAACAAAAGCGCTTACAAGACTTAGTTGTCGAACTGAAATTGACCCAACATGTACGATTCATGGGCAGTCTTTCTAAAGACGCTTTGGGAGCAGCGATTAAAGCTGCTGACGTGTTTGTTCTTAATACGGCCTATGAAGGTCTTTCGCACCAGCTCATCGAAGTAATGGATATAGGTACACCAATTGTCACTACTCGCTCTGGCGGCAATCCAGAACTAATCACTGACGGTGTGAACGGGTTCCTGGTCGAGTTTAATAATATTGAGGAACTGTCAGAGGCTATTTCGCGGGTACTAAATCATCCCGAGTCCCGAGAAAGAATTGTCCAGACAGCCCGTGGACGTTCTAAGCAATTCGCTAAATCATCGATAATACACGAGGTTGAAGCTTTGTTAAAAGATATTCATGGTAAAGGTTGATTTATTGAACTTAATAACGGTCGGCTACGCCAAGCGGGCATTGGAACCAGAGACCCGTGAGTGGCAACGCATGAAGCGCTACGCTTCAGTAATGGGCGAGCTGCATGTCATAGTTTTTACGCGAAAAGCTGAAGGTTTTCCAGATAGGCAACAAGTCGGGAATTTGTTTTTGTATGCCACTAACGCCAAGACAAGGCCTGGGATGATGTGGGCTGCTTATGTTATTGGAAGAAGAATTTTAAAAAAAAACACGGAAAGGAGATGGGTAGTTTCTAGTCAGGATCCTTTTGAAACGGCGTTGGTTATTCGGGGGGGGGGGGGGGGGGGGGGGGGGGGGGGCGCCCGCGCGCCACCGACCGGGGGGGGTTTGTTTTG
>JBLIOC010000013.1:0-28979 GCA_047639355.1 Minisyncoccia bacterium
ACGATATCGACATCTGTACCGTTCCTGTAAGGAAAGAAATTCCCTGTCGGATCGAAACTTATTCAAGACTTATTTAACAACGAAATTTTATACCCGAATACTACTTCTAACTTTTGGTATACTTAGTTTATGAAAAAAATAGACATCAAAGTTTTCTTTCAAAAAAATAAATCCCCAGACTGTGGCCCAGTCTGCACGCAAATGGTTTTAAATTATTTTGGAAAGCAGAGTAGTCTCGAAGCAGTAAAAAACAAAGTCACATATGTGACAGGAGGAACTTATATTTATGATAACGGATTGCTTGTTTTGAGAGAAGGCTTAAGCGCAGAATTAGTTACTGCGAACCCTTTACTTTTTAAACAAGAAGACAGAACTGTCTTAAAAAGTAAAAAAGATATTTTAAAACATTTGTCAGTGATTAAGCGAAAGAAAAATGCTAAGAAACAACCAATTACGATGTTTCAAGATTTTCTTAAAGAAGGTGGTTCTGCAAAAATTGAGATTCCTTGTATAAAACACATAACAAAGGCAATTGACGCAGGTAAATTAGTCATTGCACTGTTGTATGGTGGAGCTCTAGGTAAAAAAGAAGGAGGATTCCACTTTATTGTTGTTACTGGATATAAAAAGGGTTATGTCCACATAAATAATCCTGGTAAAAGAAGTAGACAAGGATGGTTCACGGAGGAAGATTTTCTCTATGCTCTCCATTCCTCAACATGTACCGATGTAGATAATGGTTCACTCTTGATTGTTGGTAGGTAGAAAAGTTCCAACATCGTCCCAGACTGTTAGCCTCTAAGTTAAAACCGCTTCGGCGGTTTTCTCATTCCGACAAATAAAATCGTGACCGTCATCTTTTTCATTCTCTGTGACAGTAGAAATTTCATATTTTGTAGCCGTGATACTTTTTGGATGATATTATTAACATTATGAGTAATATTCAAGAACAAAAACAAAAAGTTGAGGCTGAAATTAAGAAGCTAGAATCGATGGGAGGATCTCTTACTGGTCATGCGAAGAGATTTCGAGATTCTGCATTCGCTCGGTTTCCTGTGGCTTTTGTGATTCTTTCTTCTTTTGGACTTGTTGCCACATTTTATGGATTTGAAAAAGTTATTGATGACATTACCTACTTTTCGGAAAATCCCAAAATGATTTTGGTTGCTGGTTTGGTGGCTTTAGCGTTTACCGGAACTCTCTATAAAAAACTTAACTAGAACTGTGAAGTAAATGATAAATGGGGTCAGTCGTTATCTGTCTTTGTATTTCTTAAGAAAGTGATTCCAAAAAAGTCCGAACATCGTGCCAGACTGCTGGCAGCACATTTGAGGTTTATTTATCAACGTCAAGAATTAAAACCACGGGATGCCGGAACTTTTGGTATACTTTGGGCATGACAGAATCAGATTTAATACACAAAGATCAATACTATGTCGCGGTTAAGTTGTTTCTGGAGAAAGATGGTAAGTTTTTTATTTTTAAAGACAAGTGGAACGACTGGGACTTACCAGGCGGAAGAATAAGAAAGAATGAGTTTGACGTGTCTCTAGAGCAAGTAATTGAAAGAAAGATGAATGAAGAGGTCGGAGATAATGTTTCTTACGAACTCGGTAAACCTATAGTCATGATGCGTCACCAGCGTGAAGAGCAAGAACCTGGAGATGGTAACAAACCAACAATTAGGATTTTTGCTGTTGGGTATGAAGCGAAGTTGATTGAAGGAGAGCCTCGTTTAGGTGATCATCATCTCGAAATGTTATGGGTAGATATCAAAACATTTAAGCCAGAAGAATATTTTACGGGAGGGTGGCTTAAAGGAGTGCAAGATTATCTTTCTCTGAAGAGATCATAAAAGTTTCAACATCGTCCCAGACGGCTACAACCTAGTCAGTATATATTTATGTGGTTCAGGGAACGCAATCTAAATATCCGTTTTCCTAAGTATGCATTGCTTGGCGAACTTGGTTGATGACTTCTTTGGGGGAAGTGTTGGCTTTAATTATGTATTCTTCACTTCGTTCCTCAACCGCCTGAACGACATTTTCAGCATCACTCATGTTTGTTAAGAAAACAATCTTTGCGGTTTTACCCCAATCGTCCATTCGAATTTTACTCACCGCTTCATGACCGTTAAGGTTAGGCATTATAATGTCAACTAATATCGCGTCGGGATGGTGTTTCAGCGCTAGTTCAACACACTGATTGCCATCGGCTGCGGTGATTACATTTATTCCGGCGGCACTAAAAGCTGCGGAGTACATTTCTCGTATTGACTCGTCGTCGTCTGCTATAAGTACGGTTGTATTAATCATATATAAATAGAATATCACAAATAAACTCATTAATCATGATGACATAAAACGGGGGGTATATAAACAATTTATGCCTTGGGACAAGTTTTCTTAAACTCGTGGAGTGATGATCTTCCCTATAGAGGGGTATTATAAAAAACAGACCCGGGCGGGCCTGTGTTAAGTATTGGGGGGTTATCTATACTCCTCACTCCATGATTCAGCTGCTTTGGACCTTATCCAGTGGTCGATACAAAGTTCTGTTCCTTCAGGGTGATTCTCAAGCGACCCGTATATTTGTTTGTCCTGTTCGGAGAGAGTTAGCCATACAAAGCACAAATTATCACCTGTGGTAATCGCTATAACCTGCTTGGACATTTTTTCTCTGAACAACGGATCTGGACACTTCTCCGGAGTGTATTGTTCCAGTAGCTTTGTTCGACCTGTTAAAAGGAAAGTCATTTCACACCTCCTACCTAGTTTAATTAATAACTATCTATAATCATTAAAGTACTCATTTATGACTTGGTCAATAGAGCTGAGTGCATAACCACAGATAACCCACAGGTTGCTAACTGTTTATCAACAAGCAGTTAACAATTTTATACCACTACTTATCCCCAGCTTGTGGAAAACACAGTCTCCCCATTGGAGAACTTGCCTACCCATGATAACCTCAAGGTATGAGTCAGACACGATTAAAAACGAGTCAAGATGAACTACAAAAGATCGTGCGAAACGTAGCGCAAATGCGTCGGGAGAAAAACTATCTCGAAGTACGACAGGTCGCTATCACTAGAACTCTAAGAAGAGTTGAACGTCAGCTAACAACGAGCGATGATAATGAAGAGGTTGAGAGTTTGCAGGATATTGTTGATAATCTCTGTTCAATTGGTAGCGATCTTGAGACACATCGTTCTCATCTCGAGACTGAACTTGATAAGGTATGCCGTGGAGTCGAGACACTCGCTACACTACGTGGCAAACAAGGTAAACGAGCTTTTGCTGCGTATATCACTGAAGATACTGAACTGTCTATTAAAGACTTAGCTCAAGTACGCTATTACTACGATCAGGTTATTGAAACACTCAAAAAACTGAAAGACGAAACTATAGGATAGTTACATTTATAAATGAAAAATGAGTTTGATGTAGCTATTATTGGCGGAGGTCCAGCGGGTATGATGGCGGCCTCACGCGCAAGCGCGCGCGGCCTCTCTGTGGTTTTGTTTGAAAAAAATCCTAAGCTCGGAAAAAAACTTTCTATCACTGGAGGTGGTAGGTGTAATGTCACCAATAACAAGCCTGTGGTACGAGACATGCTTAGTCAGTATAAAGATTCAGGAAAATTTCTTTTCTCTACCTTTATGCAACATGGAGTAGAAGAAACAATAAATTGGTTTGCGGAAAGGGGAGTAGCTTTTATAGAAGAAAATGAAGGCAGGCTGTTTCCTTCGACCTTGCGTGCCGAGACTATTAAACAGACTCTTGAAAAAGAGTTGGAAGTACAAGGGGTTGAGGTTCGGAGTAGGGTAGAGGTTACTGGGATTAGTTTTAATAAAAAAGATAAACGCTTTGCGATAGGGACTACCAATGATATTTTTGAAGCTGCTTCCTGTGTGGTGGCAACCGGAGGCACTTCTCGGCCAGAGACTGGATCTTCTGGGGAGGGTTTTGACTGGTTAACAACACTAGGTCATACTATTGTCCCCAATAATATGGCCTTAGTTCCGCTTAAGGTGAAAGCTTCTTGGATTGCCCGTTTGGCTGGTGTTACCTTGCCTAATGTGAAACTTACGTTGTATGTAAATAAAAAAAAGCATAGCGCTCACCCTGGAAAACTATTGTTTACCCATGTTGGTGTAACTGGTCCCACAATACTCAATCTTAGTAGTACTGTTGGAGAACTACTAGAACACAGCACCGTTACCATAAAGGTCGACATGCTTCCTGATCTTGATGCCGGCGAGGCAAAGGAAAGGTTGCATAGTACGCTGTCTGAGTCTTCAAATAAAAAATTAAAGAATGCGCTTACTGAATTAGTTCCTGCAGCAGTCGTGACAATAATTTTGGATGAATTAAAAATTGATGGAGACACTCCTGGTCACAGTGTGGCACGGTCAGAAAGAGTGCGATTGTTAACGGCACTAAAAGCGTTTCCTCTTCTTATTAGAGGATTGCTTGGAGAAGACAAGGCTGTTGTTTCTGCTGGCGGGGTGACTCTTGAAGAAGTTGATTTTAGAACTATGGAATCGCGAGTGGTGCCGGGCCTGTATCTAGCTGGTGACATACTAAATATCAATCGTCCATCGGGTGGGTATAGTTTGCAGTTGTGTTGGAGTACCGGTTTTGTAGCAGGTGAATATGTGTGAAGATTTAGGCTGTGATCTCATGTTTTTATACTTAATAAGTTTTTAAAGAAAGGCATCAATCTTTTTAACTAGAAGAATTTCTGAGGTTGGTCTTCGGTGGATGCCAGAGGATGATTTTGTACTTTCTCTTGGTTTAATTTGTATTTGCTATACTTCATTAATGGGATTCTTCAATAACACACCCAAAAAGGTAACTCCCCGAGAGTTTAAAGAAGTAATGTCTAACCTTTACGGAAAACTAGAAAAAAATGAGTGGATAGAAGTTGAAAAATTATTTAGAGCCGACTTACTTGAGTCTGGCGTCGAGTCTGGTATTTCACAGATTGAGTTTGATTTGGCTGTTGACTGGTTGGAACAAAACAAAAATAAACACGTACTAGAAGATAGTGATGTTGAACTGATTAAGAGATATTTCAGTGATCATTTAAAAGATTAAATAATTACGATGACGCAAAAGACAGTATTAGCAGGCGGGTGCTTTTGGGGTATGCAAGATCTAATTCGCAACATGCCAGGAGTTATCAATACAGAGGTTGGATATTGCGGCGGAGTAAACGAGAATCCAACCTACGAAACACATGCTGGTCACGCAGAAGCTGTGGAAATTGAATACGACACAGTAGTGATTGAATATCGACACATTCTTGATTTCTTTTTTCAGATCCATAATCCAACAAAACTTAATCAGCAGGGGAACGACAAAGGAACGTCTTATCGTTCGGCTATTTTCTACAGTAATGAAGATGAGAAACAAATAGCGGAAGAGATGATTACCGTGGTAAATGGGTCAGGTCGCTGGCCAGATCCCGTCGTGACAACACTTGAGCCGCTCCAACGTTTTTGGTTGGCCGAGGATTGTCACCAGGATTACTTGGTTAAAAATCCGACCGGATACACTTGCCATGCTGTGTACTTTGATAGTTATTTTGTTTGAGAAAAGGAGCCAAAGGCGACTATTTCGAAAATATGCAGACGCTTAGGATATTTCGACCCCCAAGGGAGAAATAACCTGCAGCGGGCTGTGGGGACTCAAAATTTAACTGTTCATTGATTTCCTTTTCCTGTGCCAGTAAACAAAAAGCGGCGCCCTAGGGCGCCGCTTTTGGTAACACATCAGTATATCCAGGAGCACGTTGGCGTAAGAGAATCGTATCGAGCTTATCGTTTGGATACAAACGTCAGTGCTTGACCACGTTTGTCACCTCTACCAGTTCGTCCAATACGGTGAACATAATCTTCAAAGGTGTTAGGTAGGTCATAGTTAATTACGTGAGAAACGTTATCAACGTGAATACCGCGAGCAGCAACATCAGTCGCTACAAGCACTCTAGCGTTTCCGCTTTTGAAAGCTCCAAGTGAACGTTGTCGTTGTCCATGGCTTTTATTTCCGTGGATTGATTCAGCTTTGATACCATTTCGACTAAGTTCTTGAGATAGTTTCTCAACACTGTGCTTCATTGATCCAAAAATGATAACTCGAGTAAACTCATCTTTTGAGAGTAGAGCTAAGAGTGTATCGAATTTGTGAACATGTTCATAGGTCACAACGTCTTGGGCAATACTATTGCAAACGTCATGTTTCTTGACTGACACAGAGACTGGTGAGCGCATAAAATCATTCACAAGTTTATTTGCTTCGTCTGTCATTGTTGCAGAGAAGAAGAGAGTTTGACGGTTTTTGGTTACTCCGCTAAGTATCTTTCTCATGTCATGGATGAATCCCATATCGAGCATGCGGTCAGCTTCGTCGAGTACTACATTTGTGATTCGTTCAGTACGAAGGTCTCCACGGTCAATAAGGTCAAGGATACGTCCTGGGGTACCAATTACGAAATGGTTGTTTCGCTTCAAGGCACGGATTTGTGGTCGGATACTAGTTCCTCCTACACAGGATGTAGCGTAGAGTTTAAAGGCAGCACCAAATTTTCTAAACTCTGCTTCAGCTTGAAGGGCGAGCTCACGGGTCGGTGTCAGGATCAGAGTTTGCTGATTCTTTTCTGTCAGAGTCTTTTGGATAAGTGGTAGTAAGAAAGCAGCAGTTTTTCCAGTTCCTGTTTCAGCTAGTCCGATTACGTCTTTTCCTTCCATGATAAGCGGAATGGCTTGATCTTGAATTGGTGAAGGGGAAGTAATACCCTGTTTTGTTACTGTTGCAACAATATCGGCATGAAGTCCAAAGTCACTAAATGTGTGCTTAGGTACATACACTTCTTCCTTCAGCTCCACGGGGTTCTTGTTAATGAACTGTGATGGGTCAAAAGTTGGCTGCTTACGTCCGCCGCCTCCGCCACGGTTTCCTCCGCCACGCTGTGGCCGGCCAGAACCAAAACGGCTTCCACCGCCAGAACGAGTTCGGGCACTAGAATTTTGGTTACTACTAAATGATGATCCAGGTCGTCCTGAACCAGAGTAAGGGCGGCGTCCAGTTTGTGGACGTCGCGATGATTGAATTGGCATCTAAATTGTTTAGTTAATTGGAGAGTGTGAATCTCCGGGGCGTGCAGGTGGTAAATAATTTTCAGAAACCTGACTGCTAAGACAGACGTCTGTAGCTAATGTGCCCCACACGAGTTACATAAGCGTTCGGGCTATAGTAATACACTTTAAGTTTTTGTCAATGACTTAGGTATGTAATTCAAAAGGTAGATAGAAAAAGGACTTGTTGGTGTGAACCTCAACCAATGCTGAGTTTATTAAATTCAAAATTGTTTATCGAAATAGAATGACTACACATAAGTGTGGTGATGTATAATGTGTGCGTATGACAATGAAACTTCAGGCAGATTATAATCGAGCCTTCAAAGATGCAGATATTCGGGGTATTTACCCAGCTGAAATTGACGAGGAACTCGCTTATTTTATAGCCAGGGCCTTTATTGAAGAATTTAAGTATAAAAAAGTAGTGGTAGCTCGCGACATGAGATTATCGACTCCTGCCCTACACCAGGCTTTTCTTAAAGGTGCGACTGATTCTGGCGCATCAGTGATTGATATTGGATTAGTTCATTCGCCAGCTTTGTATTTTGCTTCTGGAACAATGGATCTACCTGGTGTGATGATTACTGCTTCACACAGCCCAAAGCAATTCAATGGGATGAAGCTGGTGCATGCGCAGGCGATTCCGTTAACAGAACAATTAGGTTTGGGTAAACTACGCAGGAGGATTGAGAAGGGAAAATTTTCGGCTGGTGTAAAACCTGGGAAAGTAAGTCAGAAGAATGTCCTCAAGGCCTATCAGCGTTTTGTGTTGAAGGGTTATAATAAAAATAGACTGGGAGGTATCAAAATTGCGGCTGACTCCGGTAATGGAATGGCGGGGGTGCTGCTACCTCTGTTGCAAGAAAGACTCCCGATGAAATTTGATGTGATGTTCCCTAAGCTTGATGGTAATTTTCCGAATCGTGGTTCTGACCCAACTCTCTCCAAACATCAAAAGCCTTTACGGCAACGACTTAAACAAAAACGTTATGATTTTGGAGTGGCGTTTGATGGTGACTCTGACAGAATAGCTTTTCTTGATGAAAAAGGGAATGGCATAAATAGTGCTGTGATAGGAGCTTTGATTGCGAAGCGGATGTTAACCGTTAGCCCAAAGGCCAAAATTGGATTTACAAATTTAACTAGTCGCTCTTATGAGGAGTCGATTCTTGAAGCCGGAGGCAAGCCTGTGCGAGCACGTGTAGGACACGCTTTTATTAAAAAAACGATGCGCCAGAAAGACGTTCTCTTCGCCTGCGAACATTCAGGACATTTTTATTTCAAGAATTATTTCTTTACCGACTCAGTAACGCTAACTTTGCTGGCAGTTCTTGAGGCCTACGCTGAAGCGAAAGCGGAGGGTCATACCTTTGGTGAGATGATGAAACCTTACCTTAGGTATCAACAGACTGAAGATGTGATTGTTAAAGTAAAAGATAAAAAGTTAGCCTTACAAAAAACGGAAAAGTTTTTAGCTTCTTTGAAACCAAAAACCATGAAGAAGTTTGACGGCTTGTCTGTCGACTTTGGAGAAGTGTGGGGCGCGGTTAAACCGAGTGTTACTGAGTATGCCTTGAAGATTATGTTTGAGTCAGCAAAGCGTAAGGATGCGAAAGCGATGCAAGATAAGCTGGTTGAGTATATAGAGTCTATAGCTAACAGTACAAAATAATTAATTAAACTTTAAATCTTTGTAATCATTGTAGATTTTATTGTTGTAGTCGTATTGACCGGTGGAATATGGCCCTGCATTATTTTTCTGGGGTAAAATATTATTTTGTATTTGGTATTCGTCAGAGTTGATTGGTCCTCCAGGATAAACAAGCAGTCTCCACGCGTCACTCTTTACAAGTGTGTGTGGAAAATCAACCATATGCTGGCGCACAATATGAGCCACTGCAATTTCTTCGAGAATAAAATTTGTATTTGGTTCATTGAATTCACGCCCCATTATATCTTTCGTAATACATTCCCTGAAGGCTGGATCATTATTTGACAGTGCTTTTAAAATGTTCATAAACTCACCGAACTTTGGTGAGTTTAATATTACATAATCAAGTGGCAAATAATGAAAAGCTCTGGGCATAAACTCCTTCTTTACTTCAATCATTTTGCGAAGTTTTGTTACATGATTTAGGGCTTGTTGGTTGATTTTCTTTCTCGCTTCAAAACCCGGCTCATTCGTGTTTGTGTAAAGACCGTATGTATATAAAAAAACAACATCACTCGAAAAACTTGCTAGTTTTTTACTAAAGAAGGTTATCACGTCGTAGCACCACTCTGGGTCCTGGCCGCTACCATCCGCTAGCCGGCTCATTGATAGGGGCACTATAAGATACCCATCCCCTGGGAGTTTGTTAATGTCGTGACCACTTTTCATACTAGATAGTATACCAGTCCTTTATACTAATTGTCTTTCTTTGATTCTTTCTGATAAAGGAAGCATGTTTGCAAAGTATTGGCTCTTCCTATTATGAAAAATCATGGTACGATTCGCGCACTATGAAAAAGGAGGGGAAAGTAGAAGTTGAATATATCTTTGGGAAACACGCTGTGCGAGAGGTGTTGAGAGAGCGTCCAGACGTGGTTGTTGAGGCGCATGTAGCAGCGGATTTTTCGGATGAGTCGATTTTAGGGTTGTTTGATAAGCAAAGAGTAGCTCTCAATGTTCTTAATCTGAAAAACCCACCGAGACGAATCTCTTCTAACGATGCTCACCAAGGGATAGTTCTTGGTATTTTGCCTCACAAACTCACTGTTTCTTATAAAGAATTCAAGTCTACTCTTAAAAAAACACCCAATACTGCACTGCTGATTCTCGGCGAGGTACAAGACCCTCATAACGTCGGAGCGGTGATTCGTTCAGCGGCCGCATTTGGTTTGGCGGGAGTACTAATTCCACCACATAACCAGGCACCGGTGACCGGAACGGTAGTTAAAGTTTCAGCTGGGATGGCGTTTAGGATTCCCCTTGTAACAATACCCAATGTTAATACTGTACTGCGGGATTTACAGCAGGATGGTTTCTGGGCGTATGGTCTTGAAGGAGAAGGTACCACTTCAACTGTGACTGAAAAGTTCACCAGGCCGTCAGTATTTGTATTGGGAAATGAAGGGAGCGGTTTACGTCAAAAGACCAAAGAACAGTGTGATGAGTTGATTTCTATCCCCATTCATCCCAGATGTGAATCGCTAAATGCGGCCGCTGCTACAGCTATTGTCTTGGCAAGTTGGAGTGCACAACACAGTGATGCTTTGTCTTAGTCTCCAGGCTAGTGTAATATATTCCATACGTCGTCCACTCCTTTGATGTGTGCCACGAAAATAATTATTATAAAAGTGCGAAATTGACTATGAATGAAAATGAAACACCGCCAGTTGAAGGTGAAAATTCAACACCAACCACAAATCCAACGCCAGAAGTAACTTCTGAACCAACGCCAGCAACAACCCCAGAAGCAACCGATGTTGGAGCTACTGAAGTTAGCGCAGCTGTGGCCTCATCAACAGCTAAAAAAAATCCAATTAAAGTTTACGCTATTGCTATAGGAGCGGTAGTTATTATTCTATTGGGGGTTCTCTATTTATTAGAAAAAGATGGCCGTTCTTCTACTACAATCTTTTCATCTGTTATTGCTGGACAAGAAGCGGGCATTGTTGTGGCTGTCGTAAATGGTGAAAAAATCACCAACTCAGAGCTAGGTGTCAGTATTCAGCAGTTTAGCCAAGCTGCGGCTGCTCAAGGGGTTGATCTGACCAATCCAGATTCCCAAGTAGAAATTCGCAACCAAGCTCTAGATGTTCTTGTTAATACTAAGTTGCTCAAGCAGGCCGCTATTAAACGCGGAATTACAGTAACGGATGAGCAGACTGATGAGAGACTTGGAACTATCATTTCCGACATTGGAGGTGAAGAAGTTTTAGCAGAGCGACTTGAAATACTCGGTATCGACCCTGAACAACTTCATCGTGATGTAAAAGATGAACTTATAATTAAAGGGTTGCTGGATACTGTTTTTCTTGGAGCTGAAATTGTGGTCACAGACGAAGAAGTGGCAGCTCTTTATGAAGATGCTGGAGGAGTAGACGCTGGTCTCCCTGCTCTAGAAGAGGTGCGTGAGCAAATCGAGGCTCAAATAGTTGCTTCTAAAGAACAGGCTACAATAGATGATTATTTGACTGAACTTAAAAGTGTTGCCGATATTGAGGTTAACTAATATATTACATTTTTTGTTTTAAAGTGGCACAGACCTAGAGTTTGTGCCGCTTTTTACTATTACTCAAAAGATGTGTTAATTATGTTTTTATACACTAAAAATTTGTGAGCCCACAGCCTCTAATTTTCTTGTTTAATTTATTGCTATAATAATGACACATGCCGAAAAAAGAGATTGATAATGCTCATGTTCTTACTTACCATCCAAAAAAAAGGATGGATATGTTGCGTGAAATGAGTATTCCCGAACGTAGTGCGGTTTTTTCAAAACTCTCACCGTATGTTCAGCAGTCAATACTGAAACAGCTGAAGACACATGAAATCCTCAATATGTTGGATCATATGGATATGCAACAAGTCGAGCATATTTTGGCTAGAGTTTCTAATGTCAAAAAACGCGAGAAGATTGTTCAGCGGTTGAAAGGGGAAGTAAAGGAAAAAATTGAATACTTTCTCCGTTTCCATCCCAAGGCGACCTTGGAGTTGATTAATTTTAATTATCTATTTCTTCCTGGTGACCTTACAATTATTAAGGCAGCCGATATTATTGATGAACATTATCGTGAAACTGCTCGTTTCCCCGAAATATTAGTTCATCAAGACGGATTATTAATTGGTGAAGTTGTACTTTCGTCATTAGTGAAGGAGCGCAATGGTAGTACTTTGAAAAAATATGTTAAGCCAGTTAAGACTATAACTTATCAATCAGACATAACTAGCACAGTTGAAACCCTTATTAGTTCTGATTGTAAAAAGGTGATCATTCTCGACCAGGACACTAGTGTGCTCGGTATCATCTATGTCGATGCGGCACGCAAGTTGTTTGGTAACTTACCGGCTGAGTCTTTATATGACTATGCTGGAGTCGATAATAGTGAGCGGCCGTTTGATAGCGTTGGGCACAAAGTAAGAAATCGCTACCAATGGCTTATCTTAAATCTAGCCACCTGTTTTTTGGCCGGTTCGGTAATATTGTCTTTCCAGGACACTCTTAGTGCACTGACAATACTCTCGGTATACATTCCAATTGTTGCAGGGATGGGTGGGAATGCTGCTACACAGTCATTTGCGATTATGGTTCGTGGAATTACGCTAGGTACAGTTTCGTTACAAAATGCAGCACCAGCGATTTGGCGCGAGTTAGGAGCCGGTATTATAAACGGTATTATAATTGGCCTAATTGTGACACTGGTTTCAGCTTTATGGAACGGGGAACCGCTACTTGGTTTGGTTGTTGGAATGGCATTGGTAGGTGCGCACATAGTTGCGGCTTTAGCTGGTTCGTTTATTCCTCTCTTTATGAAGCATATTGGAAAAGATCCAGCTGCCACCTCTACTATCTTCATTACTACCGCAACTGATGTGCTTGGAATCTTTTTTCTACTCGGTTTAGCTAAGCTTATCTTACTCTAAAAGTGGTATGCTAAACACCATAAATATTTTCTTAATAATTACATTACTCTATGAAAATCGCTGAACGAATTGTCATGGTCTCCTTACTTTTTGTGCTTATAGGAGGAGGAGCTTGGATATACTTTGCGGTTCAGTACGAACAACAAGAGGTAGTGGAAGCCGTGTACCGAGGCGAGTATCAAAAACCAATAGAAACTGAGAAGCCAAAAGTGGCTCCTGAGGATTGGCGAACTATTTACCCCAACACGACTTCGGTCATTATTGGTGACACTGTAGTTGATGCGTCGGTGGCGGATACTTTGTCAAAACGCATTAAAGGATTATCCGATACCCAGTTCTTACCAGAATCAGTAGTAAAGCTTTTTGCGTTTGGGGTACCTGGAAACCACTCAATTTGGATGAAAAATATGAATTATCCACTCGATATTATATGGCTAGCTGAAGATGGAGAAATTGTACATATTGAGGATAATATCCTTCCTGAAACATTTCCTGAATCATTTTCTTCTCCTGTTCCAGCTTGGTACGTTATTGAAGCTAACGCTGGTTTTGTGGCAAGTAACACTGTTGTCGTAGGGGACACGGTTGTGTTGCCAGAGTGGCTGCAGTAGCCGCTCTTGCTATATCGGTCAATTGTTGCATAATGGCAACTACACGATGATCGCCCTAGACACCTGTTTGGGGAGGAAAGTCCGGACACGTCCATAGTTTAACTGTGGAGCAGGGTAGCGGGTAACGCCCGTCGTACAGAAATGTAAGAGGTGCGAGCAGAGACGTCCTAAGCGAAAGTAAGGGAATTCCTTATGGGAATAGTCAGACTGGTAACAGTTTGGGTGAAACGGCTAAATCCTTACCTGCGTGCAAGGCCGCGCCTTGTTTTATTATGAGGAGAGCCGCAAGAGGTGGGCAGCAATGTTCATCCTAGGTATATGATCATCCGAGCTAGAGTTCGCTCTAGTTCGACAGGATCCGGCTTACGTGTACAAAAAACATCCAATTGGGTGTTTTTTGTTTATGATATAATAGCAAGTATATTCATTATAGTTTTTTAGCATTATGTCAGAGAACGTATTTACTCCAAAAATTAATCTGATGCATGAGCAAGATCTAGAGCAGAAGGATTTTATTGTACAAAAAAATAATGATGTAGGAACGGCTTTATTAAAAGTTGCTCAATACGCCGTAATTGCTCTATTTGGTTTATTACCTATATTCTTTACCCCAGGTTTATGGGCATCTCTTGGTTTTGATAAATCAATTTTAACAGTTGGGGTTAGTGCTTTAGTAGTGATAATGGTTAGCTTATTAACACTACGCTGCACAAAGTCTGCAACTGTATTACCGATTTCTCTTAGTTTGTTTTGGGCAGTGGTACTTACTGCAGTAGTGTCAGGACTTTTGTCTGGTGATACTCAAGAAGCTATGAGAGGTAGTGTGCTGGAGACACAAACAGTCGCCTTTCTGGGAGTACTAGCCTTGGCTATGACTATTCCTCTTGTACTTCAAGGTTCAAAAATAATGAGCGTAAGAGCTCTGGCATTTTTTAGTGTTGCTGCAGTTTTACTACTGGCATATAACCTCATTAGACTATTGCTTGGAGTAGAATCTTTACCTATTGGTAGTTTTACTAACGTCACAGTTTCTCCAATTGGAGGATTCAACGATTTAGCTATCTTTGCAGGACTAATGATTATTCTTGCCCTTATCACATTAGTCCAGTTGCCGCTAAAAACTTGGTTACAGTCAATATTGTTCGTTATAATTTTGATGTCTTTGTCCATATTGTCTATAGTTAATTTCTTCAATATTTGGATTGTGGTAGGGTTTTTTGGTCTATTAGTTTTTCTTTACCTACTTTCTCGCGACACACTATTTCGCAGTAGTAACGATCTTCAACCGCTCAAGAGCTCTCGCCTGCTTGTTGTTGCGACGGTAGTTGTATGTATTGTAAGTGCTGTCTTTATAGTTGTTGGCGATTACGCCGGAGGAAAAATTAACGAGTTGACAGAAATTAATCACTTTGAAGTTCAACCTACACTTGGCGCAACAATTGATGTTGCTCAGTCTGTTTATGGTGAAAATATGTTTCTTGGGATTGGCCCCAATCGCTTTGCTGATGCTTGGCGGCAATATAAAGATAGGAGTATTAGTGAAACTATCTTCTGGGACACCGACTTCAGTGCTGGAAGCGGTTATTTGCCAACTATCTTCATTAACATTGGTCTTATAGGTGGTCTCTTAATGGTTCTGTTTCATTTATATTTTCTATATCTTGGATATAAAATGTTGTTGCGAAGTAAAGATCAAGATCCTTACTGGTATTACTTAGGAGTGACCTCATTCACTGCTGCATGTTTTGTGTGGGGTATGTCATACGTCTACGTACCAGGAGCAGGAATATTATTAATCGGAGCTGTTTTTACAGGACTTACATTTGTGGCCGCTGGGGCATTGCTGCCGTCAATGGTTTGTACTATCCCATTGGCCGTAAATCGCCAACGTGGCTTCTTTCTTATGGCGGCCATAATTCTTGTTGTTACTGCTTCGGTTGGAATATTGTTTTCTGTCAGTAAGCAATATGTAGCTCAGTCTGAATTCAATAAAGCACAAGCAACTGCAGCTTCTGCCGCCTCCTTTGAGGATGCTGCACTTAGTTCCTTTGAACTGTATCCAGACGACCGATTTGTTAGCTCTAGGGCACAGGCACAACTTGGTAAGCTTTCTTCATTGCTAGCAATACAATCACCAGATCAAGAGCAACAACAAAGTTTTTTGAAGGCTGCTGAACAGGCAATAAGGTTCGCAGAGCAAGCGTTGTCAGAAGACATTACTAACCCAGATAACCACGCTGTATTAGCGAGTGTTTATGGCAACCTAGCCATTGCTGGTGTTGATGGAGCGCAAGAGAGAGCCGAGTCTAGTTTGATGAAAGCAGCGAGTTTGGATCCTCTTAATCCTGGATACCACCTAATTTCTGCACAGTTGGCTGCTCGAATAGGAGATTTGCCGTCTGCTCGAAAAGAGATTACCGCAGCGCTTAATCTAAAGAATAATTACACAGAGGCGTTATATCTTTCTGCCCAACTTGATATCGGAGAGGGAAATGTAGAATCGGCAATTACTACAACTAGAGCGATTGTAACTCTCGAGCCAAATAACCCGACCCGTTATTTCCAACTAGGAGTATTACTGGCAGCAAACAATGATAATTTAGAAGCCATTGAAGCATATAAAGTAGCAATTTCTCTTAATTATTATTACGCTAATGCAAGGTATTTACTAGCTTTAATTTACCTAGATACTGATCAGACTGAAAATGCTCTTGAGCAACTTCGCGCAGTTCTACAAACAAACACAGAAAATCAAGAATTGAGTTCTCTAATTAGCCAAGTTGAGAATGGAGAATATGTTTCTTCTCCAAACAAAAGCCTAACTGTACCGGTAGAGGAAGCTTCCCCGAGTGAAGGTTTTGCAGATACTGTTACCACTAACAGCGATGTAGATACCGATTTAGTAACTCCAGTTAATGTTATCTCTAAAACTGAGTCAGAAGAAGATCCTGTTCCGGACAATGAACCTGCGACGATACTAGATGAGTCTGTAGTAGAAGAAGATACTCCAACTACTGAGTAATAGTCTATATGGTCAAAAGGGTCTTCAATTTTGTTTACAGAGAAGTACGCGGTCTGCACCAGGCCGCGTATATTCTTGCTTTATTTGCCTTTGGGTCACAAATTTTGGCAGTTGTTAGAGACAGATTACTAGCGCACACGTTTGGTGCAGGAGCTGAGTTAGATCTCTATTACGCAGCATTTAGGATTCCAGATTTACTGTTTGTTTTGTTTGCCTCGGTGCTTTCTATTTACGTATTGCTACCATTTGTAAATCGCTATAAGGAAATGGATACTCCAGCCTCTGGAGTCGAGGTTTTGTCACAAGTATTTACTGTTTTTTTGTATGCATACGTAGCTGTAGCTGGAATATTGGCTTTGTCCGCTCCATTATATGTACCATACCTTTTTCCTGGTTTTTCAAGTGAATACGATAGCTTGGTTACTTTGATGAGAGTATTGCTACTCCAACCTTTCTTGCTCGGTTTGTCTAGTCTTTGCGGTGTTGTTACACAAATGAATCATCGGTTCATTCTCTACGCGCTTAGTCCACTCTTATACAACATAGGTATAATTATGGGAATAATTCTTCTGTATCCGACATTTGGTTTAACTGGTTTGGTGTTTGGGGTTGTTGTGGGAGCATTTGGTCACTTGTTGGTACAGGTACCGTTTGTAGTAAAAAGTGAGTATGCTTTTTCTTTGAAACCTAAGATTAAATGGAAAATGATTGGACAAATTTTTTCTGTTTCAGTGCCACGAGCTTTAACTCTATCGATGAATCAGTTAGTACTGTTAGTTCTCATAGGTATGGCTTCGGTTATGGCAGATGGGTCGGTATCGGTTTTTCAGTTTGCCTTTAATTTGCAGTCGGTCCCGTTGGCAATAATTGGTGTGAGTTATTCAGTAGCTGCTTTTCCCACCCTGTCCACCCTGTACGCAAAAAGTGACCATGATGGGTTTAATCGGCAGTTGCTTACTGCTTTTCGTCATATCATCTTCTGGTCAATTCCAATAATTGGACTGGTTGTAGTTTTGCGCGCCCAAATTGTTCGAGTGCTCCTAGGAAGTGGTGAGTTTGACTGGGGTGATACCAGACTTACTGCGGCTGTATTGGCTATATTTGTTGTTTCCTTGTTAGCTCAATCAGTTTTGTTGTTACTGATTAGGGCTTTTTACGCCGGGGGGCGTACAATGTTGCCGTTATTTGTGGCAGTATGCAGCGGAATAATTTCAATTGTTTTAGCATTTTGGCTTCGGGCATTATACGTAGAACAATTGTCGTTTCAAGAATATTTAAATGGATTATTTAGACTGCAGGATGTACAAGGGGCAGAGGTATTAGTTCTGGCATTGGCTTTTATGATCGGTCAATTTTTACAACTTATCGTGCTCCTCCTCCTTTCGGTACGGTCGTTTAATATTAGCTACCTACCATTGTTTAAACTGTTTATGCAATCAGCTACAGCTGCATTGTCGGGCGCATTATCTGCCTATGTGACATTGGCTTTTGTAGTTGATGGTATCAATCAAGATACTTTTATTGGAATCCTACTTCAGGGTATTGCAGCTGGGGTGATGGGAATGGCGGCTGTTATTTTAACATATTTACTATTTAACTCAGAAGAGCTAAATGAAATTTATCGTTCATTTCATTCTCGTATTTTCAAGACAGACATTATTGCCCCCCAATAAGCGTAAGACTAGTTTTTGAGAGGGTAGTAAGGTAGAGTAGAGTCAATATTTACTTATGGAAATTAGGAACTTTAGCATTATTGCCCACATAGATCATGGGAAGTCTACCTTGGCTGACCGGATGTTGGAGGTGACTAAAACCGTTGAAGCTCGCAAGATGAAAGAACAGGTCTTAGATTCTATGGATTTGGAGCGCGAGCGGGGTATTACCATCAAGATGCAGCCAGTCCGTATGCTTTACAAACATGAAGAATCTGACTACGAATTCAATCTCATTGACACACCAGGGCACATAGATTTTTCGTATGAAGTTTCACGAGCTCTCCAAGCGGTGGAAGGAGTTTTACTTTTGGTTGATAGTACGCAGGGTGTGCAAGCGCAAACGCTTACCACTCTCCAAATGGCAAAAGATCTTAATCTAACCATTATTCCTGTTCTGACTAAAAGCGATGTGCTGCATTCACGTCCACAAGAGGTAGGAGACGAGGTAATGAACCTGCTTGATTGTTCTCGTGAAGATATGTTACTGGTGTCCGGTAAAACCGGCGACGGTGTGCCTGAGTTGCTCGAAGCCATTCGGTTACGTATACCCCCTCCAAGAGAAACTAAACTCGACACGTACAGAGGACTTATTTTCGATTTTTCATATTCAAATCACCGAGGTATTATCGTGTTTATGCGCGTGTTTGACGGAGAAGTAAAAAAAGGTGATGTGCTAAAGTTCGCTGCCAGTAAGCGTACATTTACAGCTCTCGAGGTTGGTATGGTGACTCCAGAGGAAACTCCAGTAGACTCTCTCGAAGCAGGACAGATTGGTTATATTGTGACAGGTATTAAGGAACCCGGAGTAGCAGGAGTTGGGGACACTCTGATTCGTGAGCGCTCTACGGCGGAGTCTTTGCCGGGGTATCAAGAAGCTCATCCTGTCGTCTGGTCATCTGTTTTTCCTTCTAATCAAGATGACTTCACACAGCTACGTCAGGCTTTAGATAGGCTTCAATTATCCGACTCTTCACTTTCTTATGAAGAAGAGTCATCCGGAGTACTTGGTCGGGGTTTTCGGTGTGGTTTTTTAGGGATGCTTCATATGGAAATAATTACCGAGCGTCTACGTCGTGAGTTTAATATTGATATTATTATTACCTCACCATCAATTTCTTACGAAGTTACCTGGCCCGATGGTCGGATTGAGAATATTTACGCTGCCAACCGTTTCCCGGAACACGGCCAAAATGTCACTGTACGAGAGCCGTGGATTATCGGACAGATTATTTTGCCTGGTGATTATATGGGAAATGTTATGACATTGTTGTATGAACACGAGGCTAGTGTATTTGACACAGAAGTTTTCGGTGACGGCCGTACTCTACTAACTATTGAGATGCCACTTAGAGAGTTGATGCGCGGTTTTTTTGACCGCCTGAAGAACGCTAGTAGTGGTTACGCTTCTTTGTCATACGAAATCGCTGAAATGCGAGCTGCTACAGTAACCAAATTAGATATTCTCGTGGCAGAAGAAATTGTGCCAGCTTTCTCTCGAGTAGTGGGAATGGCCCGAGCTGAGGTAGATGCTAAAGCGATTACTGAAAAACTCTATAATACTCTGCCACGGCAACAGTTTCCAGTTAAGGTACAAGCAAAGGTGTTGGGTAAGATTATCGCCACCAAGAAGCTCACAGCCCTTAAAAAGGACGTTACAGGCCATTTATATGGAGGTGATATCAGTCGAAAGATGAAATTGAGAGATAAACAGAAAAAAGGTAAAGCCAAAGCCCTAGCTCACGCCAGAGTCCATATTCCACCCGAAGTGTTCGTAAAAATGATGCATGAGTAAATGCCCGAAGGGCATATTACGAACGTATGTCGAAATTTGTTCTACCCTGGGCAAATTGCAACTGCATGAGTAAATGCCCGAAGGGCATATTACGAACGTATGTCGAAATTTGTTCTACCCTTGGGCAAATTTTCGACTTAAGGAATACTCTTAGTTCAGTGAACTTTGTTATCGAAATCGGTTTACAAGTAAAAAAGCCGGTCGCATAGCGACCGGCCTTTTTACTTGTACTTAGAACAATCCGGCTCCGCCAGAGTAGGCGAAAATCATACTAATAACAATCATGCTGGCAACGACAATCCAGATCCACTTCATGGCCTTTTTTGTTTTTTCGTGAAATAAGAAACTCATGTCGGATATTGTACCTGATAGTTTGGCGTAGGCAAAGTGGGGTAGTTTGATACAATACATAGAAGTATGTTTGATTTCCATCAAAAACGAAAATTCAGAACTGTTATAAACTCACACTATACTCAGGGTCTTATTATTCTTCTTGTTTTCTGGGTGGGCTGGAGTGCCTATGTTCGATATGATATTGCGATGGAAATGTCAGACCGAAGAGTAAAGGCAGAACAGCAAGCAGCGACACTCGAAGTTCGTAAAGAAGCTTTGGAAGAGCAGGTTAAGTATTTGTCTGGTGAACGAGGTATAGAGTCTGAAATGCGACGGCAGTTTGATGTTGCTCTTGAAGGAGAGCAGGTGGTAGTGATTGTAGAAGATGAGCTTAACGAGTCTGAAGTGATGCCGTTATCGTCCGGTAATGATAAAGAAGATGAAAAACAGTGGTACCAGTTTTGGCGGTAAGCTGATATACTACAAAACATTACGATTAATATTTTGTATTATGGATACTTCAGTTACAATTTACAGCACCCCAGTTTGTCATTTTTGTCACACCGCTAAAGACTTCTTCAAAGAAAATAATGTCGAATACACGGAACATGACGTAGCCGCTGATACCGAAAAGCGACAAGAAATGATTGATCTAACTGGTCAAATGGGAGTGCCTGTTATCAAGATTGGTGACGATGTCATCATTGGCTTTGATGAAGATAAGATAAAAGAGTTGCTGAAACTTTAATCTCTTAGATTTTAAGGATATAGGAAGCTGCCAATTGGCGGTTTTTTTATACTCCTTCTCGGACCCATGGAGGACAATAAAAGGCTTCCGCCTACTGACGTATATTTAGTGAAGTTGCTTTACAAAGGGTGGCCCTTTGTAAATTTTGTTTCACTTAGGTACCCCTCGAATCATTTAGATGGAACCAGACTGTTGATGAATTGAGGGGTTGGCTGGATTTACGTGATGTTGTAAAAGCCATCAAGGTGTAGACATATAAGTACAAATATTGTACGGTGTGGCTAGCTTTTGGGTTCAAGCCCTTATGAGTTCCTAAATAATTTGAAACCCCAACCGAGGAAGACAAAATGACACACAAAGTATTGAGTCCCAAGGCGACTTTGCATTTGTTCGACATGTTGAAGGAAGGTACTCCTCCGCCACCAAAAATAACCGAACATAAGGAACGGATGGAAGCAGCAACTGCTGCGGCTGACCGCCGCCATCGTCCCGATGACACCATTGACCAAGACGAGATGAAGTGCCTACTTAACATGAAGATGGCGCTCGATACCCTCTGCGGTGACTGGGCCGAAGGCACCGAACGTATTCGGTGGTTGGACATTCCCGAACAAGTAGATGTGGCGCCTGAAGACGTGATGCGTGAATGCGTTATGTCAACGGAATCACACTTCGGCAATATGGGCGTCGAAGTACTTGCGGCTTATCTGGATGCATGCGGCTACGACCGTCTGTTGTTCAGGTTAGGTGAAGCATGTGTCTTGCGTGTCAGGGAATATCTTAAAGACGTGGTGCCTGAACCCGTATATAACGCTGCCATCCTCGACAAGCCAGCTGAACACTACGACACTACTGACCAAGATGTCCTCCGGGACAAACTGGTCAACCGCTTCATTCTTTTCGTAAACGACAGGTCGCCCCAACACCTCATTCGGGCGATGGTAGCGAATATAGAATGGGGTATAGGCAACGCTGTACGAGCCATCGACGAAGCTGGTTTTGCCTACTGCGAAGCAACGGTCGAGCAATTCGGTGTTAAGCTTCAAATGGGTCATCCAGACGTTAACAAGGCATTCGAGAGTTTCGAGCTGTGGAAAGCCAAACAACTTCTCAAATTCCTGAAGTAAACAAGACCACCTCTGCCTTTGGACCATCCGCTGCATCGGCAGTGGGTGGTTTTTCTTTTATACACCGTTCCAAATCTACATTTTTTACATCAAATTTTACTCACTCTTTTTCTAAAACTTGGAACCACAAAATCACCCTAGCATTAGAGGTGGTTTTGATTTAGATATTCGGTTCTCTATCTTGGTGCCACCACTAGGAATCGAACCTAGATCTAAGACTTAGGAGGTCCTTGTTTTATCCATTAAACTACGGCGGCAATATTTTACTCGGCCTTACTATAATTCCAGTTTGTGTCTCCGGAATCGATCCTTACAGGATCAGTACAGGTTGTCAGTATTTTATTTCCTTTCGTCATAAAATACTAGTCAACCTCCTGAAACAGTCCCCCGGGCTGTTTCAGCCTAGATCTGCGCGTTAGGAGTGCGCTGTTCTATCCATTGAACTATAGGGGCAAGTAAGGACAAGAGTAGCACAATTTCACTTTTGGTCACTTTTTTTTGATATGATTAGTCTATGCATCCAGAGAAAGAAGATCATCTATTATTGCGTGAGCTAACTCTAGAAAATCAGCGACTATTGATAGAAAATAACCAACTGCTAAAAAAGATGAATCACCGTGAGGTGTTGTCGTTTTGGTTTAGGATTGTTTGGTTCCTTGTCTTAATAGGGGCTCCTTTTTTGTTGTATTTCTACGTTATTGAGCCGTATTTTATTTCAATGGGATCATCTTTTGAGATTTTTAAACAGGGCTTGCGCGAGGTTCCTGGTTGGAAACAGTTCTATGAAGCAGTCGCTGGTAGTGATGTAAGTGGGGAATAGTTTGAAAAAAAACCAGAAAAGGGTAGAATAGCAACCATCACTTTAATAAGTATTAAAGTTTAATAATTGCTTGGGTAGCTCAGTTGGTAGAGCATTCGATTGAAGCTCGAAGGGTCAGCAGTTCGAGCCTGCTCCCAAGCACAAAAGACCAGCCCAGTATGCGAAAGCATCTGGGTTGTTGTCTTTTGTAGCTAGAGAGCAGGCTCGAACCGAGTCGCGGCGAAGCCCCGCAGGCTTCAGCCGAGGACCGCGACGAGTGGGGGTTGAGGGAGTGAGATATTTTGAGTTCGTAGAACGAAGAAAATATCCACGAGAGCGACCGAGCCTGCTCCCAAGCACAAAGAAAAGTCCTACCAAGGGCTTTTTGCTTTATTGTGTTACCTAATAAAATGTTTTAATGTTGTTACTTTTGTAAAAGCGGAGCAGACATTATGAAAATTCAAAAGTGCGATCCTAATGGCACAAGGAGGGAAGAAATAGACGGTAAAATAGTTTGTTATCGAGATGGAGGAAAAAATCTCTGGGATAGTCGTACCTTACGACTTGCTGACATAAGACCAGACGACGGTAGTCCAATTGTTACTGCTTACATTGAGGTAGAGAAAGAGGATAATCTTTCCTAACTAAAAAGCGCCATACCTTTTCAGGTCTGACGCTTTTATTATTTGTGTCCGGCGTTACTGCGAACCTTTAGTTGAGTGGTTCTGTGTTTGTCTAGTTTGGGTAGTTTTATTTCTAGAAGGCCGTGTTTCTCTTGTGCTTCCGCTTCGTCAATCGCAACTTCTTCAGGGAGGAGTAAGGTGCGAGAGAAACTACCCCAGAATAATTCTCGGTGGAAGTATCCATCATCGTGAGCTTCTTGGTATTCTTCTCTAACGCCACGAATGGTTACCATGTCACGAGTAATAGCTATTTCTAGTTCGGTTGGACTCACTCCGGCCACCAGAGCTCTGATGACAATCATGTCATCGGTTTGGTACATGTCTACAGGTAATTCGCCATCTTGCTGTGCTGCAACTGGTTCTTCTTCACCTTCCCAAGCCTCATCTTCCTGACCGTCTTCTTCTACTGTCAGATCGTCATCTTCACCAAATTGGTGTTCTTCGTCAAGAATTCGATCGTAGTCGTCCGTTTGTCCGCCTCCGGTTAGTCGTTCTAAAAATGAGGGTTTTTTCATAATAATTTATTGTTGAGTTTATGGTTTCGCTCCAAGAGTTTGATTTTTTCAAACATAAGAAACAGGAGGATGATACCCATCCAGACGAAGAGGAAAACGGCTAGGATAGTCTCTCCACTTACATCCATTATAAAAAAGTTGAATAAAGCATGCAACATGATGGCTATGCATAACCCAAATGTACCCGCTAAAACCTGGGTAACTTTGGAACGATAATAGGCTAAGGCTAGGAAGACTCCAACTGTTCCAGAAGCCAGAACGTGAAGTAATGTGGCACCAAGGAAACGGAAGCCGCCAGTCAAGACAGAGCTGAGGTACTCTCCTGTGACTAACGGGTTAAAGATAAACAGAGCATTTTCAAGTGCAGAGAAACCAAGAGCTAACACAATCATGTAAATGACCATGTCAATTGGCTCGTTGACCTCTTTGTTCCAAAATACTATCGCTAAGGCTACGCCGTATTTTAGTACCTCCTCGATAGCTACCCAAATGAACATAATATTAGGTCCAGAGTGCAGATCAACAGCAAGCTTTTGTAAAGGAAGTGCTATTGGCACAACCGCCATTCCAGCGATAAAAGAAATCGCAATTAAAAAATACGGTTCTGGATTCTTTTTATCTTCACGTAACCAAAACCACACCCAAAACAGAGCTGGTATAAGACTAAAAAGAAAAGCAATGGCAAAATACGTTGATTCCATTTAGTACCATTGTAGCAAAGAGCGACAGCGGCTTTGCCGCTGCCGCTCTTTCTGCGGGGATTAGAATATTAGCTCTTAGGCCACTTAGCCACCATTAGAATGTCTTGGTCTTTGAGTTCTTTAGGTAGTTCTTGCCAAATAGTCTCGGTCACAAACGGCATGTATGGATGCAGAAGCTTTAAGGAAGTAGTTAAATGCTCAATAAGAAGTCTTTGACGAGCATGAAGAGCATCGCCTTCTCCTTCGCTATTGATATATACTTTTGATTCCTCAATAATTTCTGAAGCGAAGGTATCCCATACAAAATGATAGATAACTTCTGAAGCAAGGTCGAAGCGATCTTTTTCCATTAATGCTGTTACTTCGTCTACAACAGTTTTTAGTTCATCATTCCTTGCTCTGTCTACTGCACCGAACTTAGGTTTTGCTGAAAAATCATGGTCGGCAGTTGAATCAAGTACAAAACGCGTAATGTTCCAGATTTTGTTAGCAAATTTTTTGTAGGCGTTTACCTTGTCTGGATCTAGGTTCATGTCGCTCCCAGGAGAGTTGTTCACTATGAGTCCCATACGTAGTGCATCTGTACCAAATCTATCTTGAATTTCTTGTGGTGCGATTACGTTACCCTTGGACTTACTCATTTTTACACCGTTCTTGTCTCGCACCATTCCGTGTAGATACACTTTTTTAAATGGTGCTTTACCAGTTCGGTAAATACCGAGCATAATCATACGTGCCACCCAGAAGAAGATGATGTCTTTTCCGGTTTCCATGACAGAAGTAGGGTAATACTCCTTGAAGTCGCTTCCTTCAGGGAAGTTAGTAGTTGCAAGTGGCCACTGTCCAGATGAGAACCATGTGTCGAATGTGTCAGGGTCTTGTTCTACGGCTCCATCACACTTTGTACATGTTTTGATTGAGTCATCAAGATCCACCATCCCATGTCCACACTCAGTACACACTTTAGCGGGAATAGGGATACCCCATGCAATCTGTCGTGCAATAGGCCAGTCCTCGATATTTTCCATCCAGTGTTTAAATACACGTTCGTCTCGGTCAGTCACAAAAGTAATTTCACCATTGTCTACAGCAGCAACCGCTTTTTCCGCAAGTGGTTTTGTCTTTACAAACCATTGTTCACGAACCTGTGGCTCAATTTCCTTATTGCACTTATAGCAGCAGGGAACTGAATGTTCGTATTTATCATCAATCTTCACAAGCAATCCTTTTTCATCAAGTTTCTTTACAATTGCTTCACGAGCGTCATTAATATTCATCCCTTCAAATTCTCCGGCGGGAGTCATAAGTTTTCCTCGCCAGTCGATGATTTGCTCAAACTCGAGATTGTGCTTTTTTGCGATGTCGAAGTCGATATGTGAGTGCCATGGGGTTATTGTCATTACACCAGACCCCATCTCAGGGTCGCTAGCTTCGTCCTTAATGACCGTTGCAGTTATTGAACCGTGAATCCATTCAAGTTCAATTTTCTGACCATGATTGTATTCTGCATAGCGCGCATCATTTGGGTGCATAACTACGTACTTGTCTCCAAATTTCGTTTCAGGACGAGAGGTGCCGATTACAAATGGCCCGTACTGGAAGTAGTAGAACTTGCTGGTTCGTTTTTCATGTTCGATTTCTAGGTTTGAGAAAGAGGTCTGATGCTTTGGACACCAATTGACTGTTCGTTTCCCACGGTAGAGTAGCTCATCGTCTTCAA
Organism: Minisyncoccia bacterium; assembly: GCA_047639355.1. Classification (GTDB taxonomy): domain Bacteria; phylum Patescibacteriota; class Minisyncoccia; order Phycocordibacterales; family UBA918; genus OLB19. The sequence continues at coordinate 26,540 of JBLIOC010000013.1, forward strand.
GTTGTTTGAAGGTGTCATGCACAATTTTTATCACTCTTTCATCAAGGGTGAAAAGTTCCCGATTCCAATCACAAGAAGCACCAAGCGATCGTACTTGGTCTTCCATGATTGCTTTATTCTCTTGCACAAAGTCCCAGATTTCTGAGCGGAGCTCTTCGTTTGTCATGTCAAAGCGAGAACGTTTTTGTTTTTGAAGATGCTTTTCATATACAGCTTGTGTTTCAAAACCCGCATGATCAGAGCCGGGGAACCAGAGGGTTTTTTTTCCTCTCATACGTTCAAAACGAATCATGATGTCTTCAACAGTCACAAATAGAGCATGGCCCGCATGAAGGGAGGCGTTGGCATTTGGAGGAGGCATTACAATAGAAAAAGGTTCAGCACCGGCTTTGGTAACACCTTTTTCTATACATACATCTGGGTCAAAAAAACCCGAATCCTCCCACATCTTGTAGATGTTTTTTTCATGCTCCGCTGGATTGTAAGGTTTTAAAAATACCTCCGGAATATTGGGTTGTTGTTTCTCTTCCATAGTCAAAATATCGTTCTATTACCAGTCGATAGTAGCACGAAAGACACTTGGTTTGAAGTCCGACTGTCTTTAGCTCTTACCCAAGAGAGCGGTTACCGTCGGCGCGAATGACTTCAGTACCGGTGGGCAGAATCGCTCCACTGGCTCGAGCGTGTCCAGCTAGGGCAATCATAATACTGTTATCGGTTGAAAGCCCGGGCGCAGGAAAGTATGAGGTTACATCAGGATGTTCGATAAGAAGAGTAGCTTCAAACATTTGTTTAATGTGACGATTGGCACTGACTCCACCACCAACGATGAGAGTTTTAGCGCCGTGAGTTTCAATTGCCGCCAGAGTCTTTTTTAGTAAGACTGTGGTGACAGCGTCTTCAAAATCTCGAGCTAGGGAAGATACTTCATCAGGTGATAGAGTTTTGTCCTGGACAGTATATCGAACGGCCGTCTTGAGGCCTGAAAATGAAAAATCAAGGTCGCCCGAGTGGAGCATGGGGGCCGGCAGTTCTGCATACTGGGGGAGTTTTCGTTTTCGGGCCGACTCTGCTAACTTGGCAATCTCTGGCCCGCCGGGGTAGGGAATTCCAACCATGCGGGCGACTTTGTCGTAGGCCTCGCCTACAGCGTCATCACGAGTTTGGCCAATTTTTTCATAATCACCCCAACCTTTCATAAGAATCAATTCAGTATGGCCACCAGAAATAAGAAGAGAGATAGCAGGGAAAGAAATATCAGAAAATTGATTATCTCGTTCGACATCATAGATACTGGCAAGAATATGTCCTTCCATGTGGTTTACAGCTACTACTGGTGTGTCCCACAAAAGAGCCACTGCTCTAGCAAAATTTACTCCGACCCATAAAGCCGGCTCAAGTCCTGGTCCGCTAGTGACAGCGATTAGGTCAATAGGGAAAGTCCCGTGCTTTCGATGAAAGGTAAGGAGCTGGTCTGCTAGACCAGGTTCGCGGTTAAGGAGTTCACGAACTTGAGTTTCTGTCTCGGGTAACAGTGAGGGAGTGTCTTCGTCCGCTTCAAAACCCGACTCTGTAATTGTTTTTTCTAGCATCGGTACAATCGTAGCGGCGTGTTCTCGTTTTGCGAGCGCGGGGAATACCCCACCGTATTCACGGTGTATATCTATTTGTGACCATAGTGCATCACCAAGTATTTCGTAAGTAGCGTGGGGAAATTCCCCCTGCGCCTCCAAAAGGCTTACTGCAGTTTCGTCACAAGAAGTTTCTATAGATAAGATAATCACAGTTGAACTATACGAAATGAATGCAATTTAGTCCATCTGTTGTATAGTATTGGCATGCAAACAGTCGTAACACACAGTGGAAGTTTTGATCCAGATGATGTTTTGGCGGTAGCTAGTTTGCAGTTGCATCTCGGTATAGATAATATGCAAATCATCCGCAGTCGAGACCAAGCTGTCATCGATAAAGCTGATTGGGTTATAGATGTCGGTGGTCATTATAATGCTGCTACTCACCGGTTTGACCACCATCAAAACGGTGTCCCTAAGCGAGAAAACGGAATTCCTTATTCAGCTTTTGGTCTGATTTGGAAAGATTACGGTATTGATATTGCTGGCACAAAGGAGGCTGCGGATTACATTGAAACTAAGTTAGTTCTACCAATAGATGCAGCAGACAATCACGTTACCGTGTGTCATCCTGGTCAGGCGGGAGTCACAGCCTTTCAATTTTTTGACCTCATTGATGCAATGAGGCCTATGTGGGGGAGTGAAGAAGGCTACGATACTCAGTTCCTAAAAGCTGTCGAATTTGCACATAACCTTCTTAGGCGACTCATTGCTCACGGTCAGGCGTATGATGATATGCATGAAATGATACGTGAGCGATACGAATCTAACGAACAGAAAATTGTACTAGAATTTACTGAACCGATTCC
>JBLIOC010000014.1:0-26971 GCA_047639355.1 Minisyncoccia bacterium
GATTAACTAAAACTCGAATCTCTCGGCCTGCGGCAATGGCAAATGCTTTATCAACTCCTGCTAAGTTGGTGGCAATGTGTTCTAGGTCAGACAATCGTTTCACATAGTTTTCCATTGAGTCCCGACGTGCGCCTGGACGACCACCTGAGATGGCGTCTGCTACTTGTACGATAATTGATTCAGGAGTGTCGTATGGATATTCTTCATGGTGAGCACGCATAGCGTGGATGACTGGTTCGCTAACCCCATACTTCTCAAGAATTCTAATTCCAATCTCAACATGAGTGCCTGCCACTTCATGACTGACCGTTTTCCCGATGTCATGCAACAGTGCACCGGCTCTTGCTACGGCTACATTTGAACCAGTTTCCTCAGCAATGATGCCTGCAATATGGGCCATCTCAACTGAGTGCCACAAGACGTTTTGTCCATAACTAGTACGGAAGTGTAGCCGGCCTAAAATAACAACTAGGTCCGGATGAAGGTTTGGCACATTTGCTTCGTAGGCAGCTTTTTCACCCATAGCATGGACAATCTTTGCGACTTCAGAGCGAGCCTTTTCTACCTCCTCCTCAATTTTGGCTGGTTGGATGCGCCCGTCTTTCAATAGTGCTTCTAGGGCAACTCGGGCGATTTCTCGACGGATTGGGTCGAATGATGAGAGAACGATGTATCCGGGAGAATCATCAATTAAAACATCTACTCCGGTTGCACGTTCAAAAGCCCGAACGTTTCGCCCTTCCTTACCAATCACTTTACCTTTGAGGTCATCACTTGGAATTTCTACATGAGCCGTCATGAGGCTTGGTGACATGGTATTACCAATCCGGTGGACAGCAGCTAGGAGTAGGTTTTGAGCCTTCTCTTCATACTGGTCCTCACCGAGACGACTAAGTTTTTCTATTCGTCCACGCAGGTCTTCGGCTCGTTCGACTTCTACCTTTTGGACGATTCTTTCAAAAGCTTCTTCAGGTGAAAGACTGGCCACTTCAGCTAGTTTGTGATCGGCTTCTTCAACTCTAGTGTCGAGCTGGGCTTTAATAGACTTAATTTGATCTACTTTGTCCTGAAGAGATTCTTTCTGAGAATCAATATCAATTTGTCGATTATCAAGAATTTCCTCACGCTTACTAAGGCGCTCTTCTTTTTGTTCCACTTTCTCCTCTAGGTGTTTTCGTTCAGCTTTTGCTTCGTTCTCAATACGTTCAGCTTTGGCTTCCGCTTCTTCTATCATTGCCAGGACCTTCTTTTCACCATCTATTTCACGCTCTTTCAGTATAATTTCAATTGAGTTCTTCTTTGATTGAGCGTACAGGTAGCGTACAAAATATCCAGCTCCAATACCGAGAAATAAAGTAAAAGCCAACGCGGTCACAAAAATATATGGTGGCATGTTCTAAATTTCTTAATGTGTTCGTAAAAGTACATTTTGAACTGTACTAGACAACTATTGGTTTGTAAAACAGGCTGAATTGTCGCCATGACAATTCAGCCTGTTTTAATAAAGTAATTGTCTTCCTCTTAAGAGTAGACCTTATCTACAATTCCGTATTTCTTAGACTCTGCGGCATCCATGAAGAAGTCGCGGTCGACGTCTTGTTGGATTTTTGTCAGCTTTTGACCAGTGGCTTTGGCGAGCATGCTGTTGAGTCGGTCACGAGTTTTAAGGATGTGCTTAGCGGTAATGTCGATGTCAGAAGCTTGTCCATAAGCACCGCCACTTGGCTGATGAATCATCACCTCAGCATTCGGTAGAATGAAACGTTTCCCTTTTGCCCCTTGTGAGAGGATAAGTGAACCCATAGAAGCTGCCATCCCAACACAGACAGTCGCTACATCTGGCTTGATATGGTGCATGGTGTCGATAATAGAAAGTCCGGCAGTTACACTACCTCCTGGTGAATTTACGTATAGGAAAATATCCTTCTTTGGATCATCGGCTTCGAGGAAAAGTAATTGCGCGACAATTAGGTTAGCCATATGGTCTTCAATTCCGCCAGTTACAAAAATAATTCGCTCTTTGAGAAGGCGGGAGTAGATATCGAACGAGCGTTCTCCACCTACCGTTTTTTCAATAACCATTGGGACCAGCTGGTTCGATTCAGTATTGTTGTATTCAGATTTCATATTTTTTCAAAATTAAGTAAACAAAGGAATGTAATGACTATTGTGAACTTATGTCAGATTATGTTTTGCTCTTAGGCAAAATCTGACTAATTGTTGGTACCCGGTCATGGTATCAGAACTTACGAAAAAGCAAAGCGGATCGGACTAAAAGGCCGACCCGCTTTGGTTATTTATTAGATAGATATAGGTGGTAAGTTTTGAAGGCCTTGCGAAAGAATCTTTAATATGAGTATTGGCAAAATAACTATCAGCGTATGAAATGTTGTGTTATAATGACTATAATAATATTGATATAAATTTTTAATTTTATTTATGAATGAACGTTATGAGAATGAACGTTATGACCCGACACCTAACAATAATGAATCAGAAAAAGGCGATTTGTCACAAAAGTTTAAGCTCACGACTGAAAACTTTGATCTAAAAGGGTTTCAAGACAGCGATAAGCTAGCCCGGGCTGAAAATCATATTAGGGGAATTGAGTGTAGTGATGATTTGCAGAGTGAAGACTGGGCAGCTGTAAATAGTTTTATTAGCACTTATTTCACAGATGATATAGAACAATACGCTGTAGAGCGGGGACTTAGTTTCTTGAAACAAGTAAATAGGTCTTCAGATAAAATTGAAAGCTTAAAAAAACTCAGTAAGTATGTGATTCATATTGCTCCAGGAATTAAAGCAATAAAGGAAAAGAATCACGGATACTACTTTCAAGGAGAATTAACAGAGCCACAAAATCAGGTGTTTTACGATATACATAATTTGTACAAAGCAATGTGCATATATGCGGAGCCTGAAATACTTAAACAGGCTATTGCAGAAGAAGGAGGTGTTATAAGTGATGAGGATGTTAAAGCAGCTATAGAGAGAGGTAAGAATATTAAAATTCGATAAGTGATTTTAATAAAAGCAAAAAACTACTGTGATTCATATGAATCACAGTAGTTTTTGTTAGTTCACTACTTACTTTGCTTCCTCCAACATTTTCATCACTTGTTCGTTCAGCAGGACTGAGGCCACGTATAGCCGTACACGCTGTTCGTCGGCATCTTTGAATCGTTCTTGTAGTTCTTTAGTCTGCGCGTCTACCGCTTCAGCATTAGGAACAATTTCTTCTGCCTTGGCAATTTCATTAAGAACGAGCTGAAGCTTAGCTCGCTTTTCAGCAGCCGGAGACCATTCTGCCTTCATATCGTCTTTGGTCTTTTTAATGTGGGTAAGATAATCATCCATCTTTAAGTCTGCTTTATCTAAATCTTCTTGCATCTGAGCAAACATTTGATTGATTTCTGAGTCAATCAGGACTTGAGGTAGGGTAATGTCAGTTTTTTCGATAATATCATCAGTAATATCTGCTCGGTGCTTGGCAGCGTTATGCTGTTTTTTTTCAATTTCCAAATGTTCACGGAGCTTAGCTTCAAAATCCTCAACGGTTTCAAACTGGCCTGGTTGACCAAGTGTTTTTACTAGCTCATCAGTTAGCTCTGGGAGAGGGGTGTCTTTATCAATAGCTCCTTTGTCTACTTCTGATTCGGGGGTAGGGAGGTCCGTGGTGCCGTCACCTGATTCAGCCTTCACAGCATTTTTTGCAGCCAAATCTTGCATCCTTTCATAAGCGCGCTTCTGAGTCTGAATCTCTTTGATTTTTTCATTTACCTCTTCTTCTGTAACTTCGTCACCTGGCCGGTTCTTATTGGTTTCTCCGGCAATCTTATTGTAGTCAGGGAGAGTGAAAGAGGGGATTACTGCAACAGTAACTGTGAATCCAAGAGGGTTCTCTGCGGCAATTTTGGTAACTTCAATTTTCGGGTGACCAATCGCTTCAATTTTATGTTCTTCAATAATGTGTGGGTACGAATGGGCAATGGCACGTTCGGCCATTTCACCTAAAATGGCCATTTCGCCAAGATGTTTCTCAAGTACTGGTGCTGGGACGTGGCCCTTGCGGAAGCCGTCGAGCTCAACGTTCTTGCCAAGGGCTACGAGAGCGGCGTTTCGCTCGCTTTCTAGTTCTACGTAAGGTAGCTCACCAGAAATTTTTACTTCGGAACCTGGTAATTCTTCTACCGTAAAGGTAGTTTTGAAATCTATCGAATGTGAATGTGACATAGTGCTGGCCAGTTTACGTAACTTTGAAGAAAATGCAAGATAGTCGTTGACTATTAAGAGATTTTTTATTACAGTCAGGTTTGTTTTGGTACTGGAGGTTAAATGTATAAAATTAAAGCTTAGTGGGCTGGCCACAAAATTGATAGTTACGAAATAAAGAGCATTATCGATGCTGACTCCATACTTATAAATATTCAAGATAAGCTGAGCGACAGCGAATATAAAATTGTTAGCTGCGGAATAGCCATGGTTCCCGATACCCTTTGTGTCGATCTAATATTAAACGGCTCTTTTATAAGAGAATATAACTTTAAAAAATAAAACCCTGGATCTCTTATGAGATCCAGGGTTTTAAACTATAAAACTTATATTTCGTTAAGGGCGGCGTCCAATTCTGCATCAATTGCATTTAGTTCAGCGTCAAGCGAATCTAGGTCGGTTGCTTCAATATCAGCCTCGATAGCTGATATTTCATCCGAAGTACTTACCACTTGTAGTGTTTCCACCTGCGCTTCAGCTGTTGTACTTTCAGGTTCGTTATTTTCTTCCACGGTTGGACGTTCAATGGCTGGGGCGGTAACTACTGGAACTGGTGTTGTATTAAGAGAATTAAACCAGTAATACATACCACCTAGTATAAGTACCAAAAGTAGAGTGAGAATTATAAGTAAGGGTCCGTTAACGACGCCAGTTGATCCCTTTACTTCAGGTTGGACGTCAATGTTCTCAGGCATTTTCATTTCTTCGCCAGTGAAGTCAGGAGTTTGGATTTCGTTATTTTCTTCAGTCATGGTTTCAAAATTATCTTACTAATTAGTACTTTCTTCAGACTCAACCTCGGTTTCACTGTTATTACGAACTGCATCACTAACTCCTCTTTCTGATTGTGTCTCAACCACAGCCACCTTTAGTGAGGTCACAGCAACACGTATTTCTGTGTGGGCAGTTTTCAAGCTACCTCGCACTCTAGCGAACTGAGCTTTGACTTCAACCCAGTATGCGCGAACGTCTTCTGAATTTACTGCAGTGTCCACGGTAGCATCAATAGTGGACATTCCTGATAACGCAGCATCGAGAGCGGTTTGTGCTAAAGCAAGATGATCTTTAGCGTCGGAAGTATCGACACCATTTTCGGCTAATTTTTCCATTCGAGATTCGATCCTGTCAATAATATTTTGAATCCGTTCTATAACGGCATCCATCCGATTACTAACATTAGCGGCAAGATTGATGATTCGTTCTTTAGCTCTATCTTGGAGAGCTGCCCGACGCACGGCAATATTATCTTCTGCCGCAGTTTTTCGGTCTTCCATCTGAGCTTGACGCACAGCTGTCACTTCTTGAATATTCTCAAGTACCTGTTGGCGCCCTTCCTGCTTTTGTTCTAAAGCATCTCGACGTTCCTCTGGGGAAATGATACCAGTACGGTCGCTTGAAACTTCGTTAGAGGTAGTCCCGGTTTCGTCTATTGAATCTTCAGCTGGACATTCGGCAAACGAACATTCTGAACCAGATCTGCTTACGTACGAGCCGTCTGAACATTGCATAACGTCTGCTGTACAATCAACAGGCTCTTCTTCTTGAGCCAAAGCCAAAGCTGCCCCAGTAAAAAGTGCCAAAAATATGGCGTGAGTAACGATAATATGAGTGATAACTTTCATAACATTTGAATACGAACCAATTATTTTAAGTATGGTTAGGTAAAGTATAGCGCCGCGGAGGCTAATGCCCCAGCGGTGCTATACACACCAAGCCCAATGTTAAAAAATAGGTAGTGTTTTCAAAGTAATTAGGCGTGCTATAATCGTATTCGTTATAACCAACAAAATATATGACTGATTACAATAAACTCTACACACCAGGCAACCTTGATGAAGGGTTTGTCAATACAGTGGTTGAAATATCTAAAGGTTCAATACTCAAAGTTGAGTACAATCGAGAAAAATGCACGTTTGAGCTTGATAGGGTTGAGCCAGATATTTTTGCTAAACCTACTAATTATGGTTTTGTTCCCGGTACTCTCGATGAGGATGGAGACGAGCTCGATACTCTAATCGTCTGCCCGGAACCACTTCCTGTAGGTGTGGTGACTGAAGCGCGTATTGTTGGAGTGCTAAATTTTGAAGATGATGGCGAGATGGATCATAAGATTATCTGTGTACCAGCTGATGAACGTGACAGCGGAAATGCTATTAAGACACTTGAAGACCTACCAGAGCAGTGGAAGAGAAAGGTTGAATATCATTTTAATACCTATAAAGACCTCAAAAAACCAGGCACCACGAAGGTGCTCGGGTATGGTGATACCAATGACGCCGTTGCGGTAATTAAGGATTGTGTAGAACGGTTTCAGAAATAGTTTTGCTTGAATGGGGTATAAAAAAACAGCGCGGCTTTTTAAGCTGCGCTGTTTTTTATTTTTTATTTTTCTTTTTCTGTAACTTCTTCTTCAACTGCAGGAGCAAGTTCTTCCTCAGCTTCCTCTGGAGTGTCGATTTCATCTTGCTCTTCGGAGTCTGGGTTTAGGTCACGATCTTTTGTGTCGTCGGCCTTTTCTAGAACTTCTTCAATGTCTGGTTTGGTAGTTGTTGCGTCTTCACTTTCGAGTACTTCGTCATCAGCCCCGACTTCAGTATCAGCTGGTGCCTCAAGCGCTACTTTTCCGCTAGCTTCTGCCTCAGCCAATTCTTCGCCTGTATTAGCTGACACAATATCAATTTTCCAACCAGTTAGCTTAGCTGCTAGACGGACATTTTGCCCACCACGGCCAATTGCTAGTGATTGTTGGTCATTTGCAACTTCGGCAATCGCGTGACCACGGTCGCCAGTTTCTACATCTGGTTCTTTTTCGATTCGAATTTCAAGTACTTGGGCTGGTGAAAGAGCATCTTCTATAAACTCAATGTTTTCTGGGGACCATTCGATGATGTCAATTTTTTCGCCACCAAGTTCACTCATTACGGTGGATACGCGTACACCACGTTGTCCAACTAATGTACCAACTGGGTCGATGTGTGCATCTGTAGCATGGACAGCAATTTTTGTTCTGGCTCCAGCTTCTCGAGCAACAGCCTTAACTTCAACCGCTCCCGTCTGGAGTTCTGGTGCCTCAATCATGAAGAGGGCAACTAGGAAATCAGGATGTGAACGGGTGAGTTTTAGAAAAATACCACGGGGAGTTTCTTCTACAGCAAGTAGCAGTGCTCGAATTCTTTCACCTGGTTTGAATCTCTCACCAGGAATTTGTTCTTCGTAGGGCATGATAGCGGTAACTCGTCCGAGGTCGACATAAAGGTTTCCGCGTTCGAAACGCTGCACGTGTCCGATGATAACGTCTCCTGATTTTTGGCCAAATTCAGCAAGAGCTGAGTCTTTTTCCGCTTCTCTGATTTTCTGCATGATAACCTGTTTTGCGGTTTGGGCAGCAATGCGACCGAAATCATCCTTTGGTTCCAATGGAAAGGATAATTCTTCACCAAGCTCTACATCCTTTTTTATCATTCGGGCGGTGTTAACCATTATGTGCTTATCTTCGTCAAAACGCACTTTTTTATCACTGTCTTCATCCTCAACCTCCTCTGTCTCTTCAGGAATCTCCTCACCGTTTTCGTCTAGTTTTGGTTCTGGCTTGAGCATACTTTCATCAACCACGATTTTAACCTGGTTAAACACTGTGGTACCTGTATCCATATCAAAAGCGCACATGATGATTTGTCCTCGCTTCCCGAATTCTTTTTTGTAGGCAGTGGCAAGCGATTGCTCTATAGCATCAATCATTCGCTCACGGGGGATTCCTCTTTCTTCTTCCAATTCTCCTAAGACTGAATTTATAACTTTTAAGTCAAACATATATATTTATTACGTGAAGCGGAGTCATTTGTGACATCGGCCTCACAGTTATTAAGTTGTATGGTCTCCTACAAAGACTGCTCGGCCAAGAGGCCGAGCAGTCGTCGTCAGATAAAATGAGTGTACTCGTTCTTTATCTAAAAGTCAAAATAATTATTAGTAGTGAATAGCGGTAATTATGAAGACATGGCCGGTGGTATACTTGTGGTTAACAAGTATCGGTGGGCAATTTGTGTTTTGTTTTTGAGTCCAGAAATTTCGCTTAGGACAGGGCGAAATTTGGACCTAAATTCACAATAGTCATTGCACTCCTTTGTTCATTAAATATGCGGATTCAAGACGAACAACTAAAGCGATTCATTCTTGATGCTGGTTTAATCACCAAGTCAGACATTAAGGAGGCTGAAAAAGTTGCTAAAGAAGAAAAGCGTACCCTGAGTGAGGCACTAATTGCCCATGGGCACATGACTGAAGACGATATGCGGCGTGTCGAGGCTTATGTTTATGGAATTCCCTTTGTATCACTGAATGATATGAAGATTGATTTTGAGACACTTACTCTAATTCCTGAGCCGGTTGCTCGTACTCACAATATTATTGCTTATAAAAAAAGTGAGGCTACATTAGAAGTCGCTATGCTAGACACTGCTGATCTTCCCGCGATTGATTTTATAAAAAAGAAAGTTGGATTAAAAATACAGCCACGACTGACTGATACGGACTCCATGCGCAGTGCGCTCCAGCAATACCAGAAGACACTCAAGGCTGAATTTGGTGACTTAATCATGAAGGACGCCTCTGAACTAAAGGTGCTTTCAGAAGAAGGGGTCGAGATTAGTGAAAAAGAACTAAAGAAAATGGCAGAAGATTTGCCTGTAGTTAGGATTGTAGATACTCTCCTCCGCCATGCCATTATTCAAGGAGCGTCAGATATCCACATTGAGCCAATGGAACAAGAGGTATTGGTTCGATATCGGATTGATGGAATTCTCAGCGATGCAATGAAGTTACCAAAAATAGCATCCGATAGTATAGTTGCTCGTCTGAAGGTGCTGTCGAGTCTTAAGTTAGACCAGAAACGACTCCCTCAAGATGGCCGATTTAAGATGGACATGGACGGACAAAAAGTGGCTTTTCGAGTTTCAATGCTACCGGTGTTCTTTGGTGAAAAAGTAGTGATGCGTCTCTTGCGGGAAAACCGTAGCGGTTTTTCCTTAGAGGGTATTGGTTTTCATGGTAGCACTCTCGACCGGGTTCATCGCGCTACCCGCGCTACCACTGGAATTATTTTGGTCACCGGCCCAACTGGCTCGGGTAAATCAACCACTCTATACACTATATTGGACCTACTCAATACTCCTGAGGTAAATATTTCTACTATTGAAGACCCGATTGAATACCAAATGCCACGAGTTAATCAATCTCAGGTAAAACCCGACATAGGGTTCACTTTTGCGGCAGGACTTCGTTCACTTATGCGACAAGATCCAGATGTGATAATGGTCGGTGAGATTCGTGATGAAGAGACCGCTAGTTTGGCTATTAATGCCGCCCTGACCGGACACTTGGTGCTGGCGACAATCCACACCAATTCCGCTGCGGGAACAGTTGCTCGACTTCTCGATATGGGGGCAGAGGCATTTTTGCTCGTTTCGACTTTACGGGTGGCGGTTGGACAAAGACTAGTTCGTAAGTTATCTGACGACAAGCTACCCTACACACTTACTAAAGCAGAACGTGATGACCTGGCCGAGAAGGTCGACCTGGACATAGTTTTAAAAGCTCTTAAAGAGGAGTCTATAGTTAAAAAAAGTGCGACCTGGAATGATATATCTTTTTATCATCCAAAAGAAAAAGGAGATACTGAAGATGGTTACAAAGGTCGAATGGGGATTCATGAAGTGCTACAAATTTCTCCTTCTTTGAAAGAAATGGTGATGGCTGATAAAACTGGTGATGAAATTGAGGCTCAGTCCCGAAAGGAAGGAATGTTAACCATGATTGAAGACGGTATCTTCAAAGCGGCACAAGGTATGACCAGTATTGAAGAAGTTTTACGAGTTATTAACGAATAGCACATGTCAACATTTACTTACGAAGGAGAAGATGGTGAAGGAAAAAAGATAAAAAATACTGTCTCTGCTGAGGACCGATTTGGTGTGTATTCGGTAGCGAGAAGTCGGGGGCATACCGTAACTACTATTGATGAGGATTCAAAATTTAATATCAGTAAGTTTGTTGATGTTAAAAAAATTAATTACTTTCTTAGTCGAGTTAAGACCGATGAGCTAGTGATGGTGACACGTAACTTGGGCTCAATGTTAACGGCCGGTCTTACTGTTACTCGAGCCTTGTCCGTTATAGAACGCCAAAGTACCAACCCTCGCCTTAAAGGTGTGATGGTTCGTATGGTAGAGCGTATTAATCAAGGTGATTCTTTTCATGAGTCACTCAAGGAGTTTCCGGAGGTATTTAATGATTTATATGTAGCCATGGTACAGGCCGGGGAAGAGAGTGGAAATTTAGCCGAATCATTACAAACCCTGTCTATTCAGATGGAGCGGTCTAATAACTTAGTGAAAAAAATTAAGGGAGCGATGATTTATCCTGCTATCGTTGTCACCATCATGGTGATCATCGCCGTATTGATGATGATTTACGTGATGCCGCAGATTACCGACACCTTCAAAGGAATGGGTAAGGATTTACCTGCCACGACGACTTTCCTTATCAATACTAGTGATTTTATGGTTGAACACACACTATTAGTTATTGTGGGTATGATTGGTAGTGTGGTTGGATTTATTTATTTATTAAAAACAAAATGGGGGAAAATCACCTCATCATGGCTAGTTGTCCGACTGCCGGTTGTTGGAAACTTAGCTAAGGAAGCCAACTCTGCCCGAACCGCTCGAACTCTTTCGTCACTATTAAATTCTGGAGTTGAGGTCATTCGGGCCATTGAAATTACCGAGGAGGTACTCCAGAATGTATTCTATAAAGAAATCTTACATGATGCCGCAAAACGTGTAGAAAAAGGGACTGCTTTATCGGAAACATTTGTTGAACGAAAAGATTTGTACCCGATTCTGGTGGGAGAGATGATTCTGGTGGGAGAGGAGACGGGGCAGATAGCCGGTATGCTTGGTGAGTTAGCTATCTTTTATGAGACAGAAGTAGAGAGAAAAACAAAAGACCTCTCGACCATTATTGAACCTCTCCTCATGGTAGTAATTGGTGGCGGAGTGGGATTCTTTGCCCTGGCTCTAATCGCACCAATTTATTCCTTATCAGACGGCATTGGTTAATTTATGTATAACTGCCAATTATCGCAAAAAGGATTTTCATTCGTTGAGGCTGTTATTGTGGCTGCTTTGTCAGCGGTAGTCTTTGGTGCACTTTTTTCATCTTTTCAATACTCACTTAATCTAATTAATCATTCACGAGCTAAACTAAGTGCGATCTCAGTAGCAAACGACCGAATGGAGTATTTTCGGTCCTTACCATACAACGATGTGGGTACAATTTCTGGTATTCCTCCGGGCACTATCCCGCAAAACAGCACTACCACCCTCAATGAGATTGAGTTTATTGAACGAGTATTGGTTGAGTATGTTGACGATCCCTCAGATGGAGAAGATGGTACAGCTACTCCAGACAGCAACGGAATTCCTTCGGATTATAAGCGCCTAAAACTTGAGTATACGTGGGAAATTGGTGGGGCCACCAACAGCATCTCGCTAATTAGCAATATTGTCCCTCGTTCAGTTGAAACTACAGCCGGTGGAGGTACAGCGCGTATCAATGTGATTGATTCAGAAGCAGCTTTACTGCCAGGAGCAAGTGTTCAGTTAGTTAATAAAACTACCACCAGTACTATCGATGTGACCCGTTTTACTGATGCTAATGGAGCAGCTCTTTTTTCAGGAGCACCAGCGGCTAGTAATTATGAGGTGATAGTAACGGCAAATATTTCTGGCAAGGACTACTCCACTGCCCAGACGTATGAAGCTACTACCACAAACCCTAATCCAGTTGTATCTCCATTCGCAGTTCTTGAATCAGATGTATCGACACTTACTTTCCAAATTGGAGAACTGAGTGATTTGGATATTTTCACCCGGTCGGCAATTACCGAGGGGACTTTCTTGGAAGATTTTTCTAGCCTACTCGCTGTGGCCTCAAGCTCTAAGGTTGAAACGGTTGCTGGAGAATTAGTGTTAGAGAATACTCTCGGCACTTACGAAACAAGCGGTGTTGCATACCTTGGTCCAATAGAACCAGTACCGTTTTTAAGGTGGCAGACACTCCGAACAGCCGCTACTCTACCAGTCAATACATCTCATCGTGTGCAATTCTTTACTAGCACAACCACAGGACAGTACACTCTAGTTACTGATAGTGAATTACCTGGAAACGTAGCTGGCTTTACTGGCACGATTGTAGATTTGTCTAAACTAGACCCGGGGCTTTATCCATCAGTATATGTTGGTGTCACTCTGGAAACTACCGACACGAGCGTAACGTCAGCAATTGATCAAATCAGTGTTTATTACAGGCAAAGTGTGACAGAGCTACCGAGTATTACTTTTGACATTCGAGGCGAAAAAATTATTGGAACAGATGTAGTAGCTTCTCCCATTTATAAATATACAGACACCTTGATTACGGACGGAACTGGAGAGATTTCTGTTACCGACCTGGAGTTTGATGCCTACACAATAACTGCACCGGGTGGTTACGACATAGCTGTAGGCTGCCCAGCACATCCGTTTGTACAACAGGCAGGGGTTAATGGTGAGCTAGAGCTGGTCTTGGTTGGTAATGCTGCTAACACCCTTAACGTATTAGTAGTAGACGGCATTGGTAGTTCCATTCCTGGTGCCTCGGTTAACTTAACTCGGCCAGGTTATGATGTCACAATACCTACCAATAATTGCGGGCAGACCTTCTTCACGGGTGGGGTATCAGATAACACGGATTATTCAATTGATGTTACTGCCAGTGGTTATGTAAGCGAGTCGGTGTCATTGTTTGAGATTAGTGGTGATAGTTCGACAGTAATTACTCTCACTGAATGATTATGAAATTTACCACAAGACTACAGTATATGAGAGGAATGACCTTAGTTGAAGTGGTGGTAGTTATTGGTATCTACACGATACTCTTACTGGCAATTACGGCCAGTGTTGCCAGCCTCTACCAAACCAATTCATACGCTATTGCGGAAGCTGATGAAATCGATAATGCTAGAAGAGGAATGACGCAGTGGAGTAGAGATGTAAAAGAATTAACGACTGCCGAGGATGGGACCTTCCCTATTGCGATTATTGAGGAACACCGCTTTGGATATTACAGTGATACTGATCAGGATGATTCAGTAGAGTATGTTGAGTACATTCTTGCTACCACAACACTGACGAAATATTCATACGACCCGACAGGATCACCAGCCACGTACAATCTAACGACCCCAGACAAGGAAGAAACGTTGTCTCTTTATGTACAAAATATTAACCAGGGAACTTCAACTTTCATGTATTTTGATAACGCTGGTACACAACTAAGTTCTGCTTCTCCTCTTATTAATATCAAATATATAAGGGCTCAGATCATTGTTAATATTGATCCAAATCGTTCTCCGGGTGAGTTTATGCTCAGGTCGAGTATTGCACCTCGTAATCTAAAAGATAATCTATAAGTATGATTCAGCATCAATCTAAAAAACAAACAACAGCCTCTGGCTTTCTCCTGGTTTTGGTGCTGGTATTTGCGAGCATCTTCTTAGTTATTATTAGTTCGTTTGTGGGATTTGTCATTACACAAAACCAAGTTGTAAACTTTCGTTATGAACAACAGCGAGCTACAGATATTGCCGAAGCAGGACTCAATTATTACAAATGGTTCCTTTCTCATTATCCGGATGATGTGACTGACGGAACCGGCCTCCCTGGTCCGTATGTACACCAGTTTAAAGATCCAGAAGGTACTTTCATAGGGGAATTTTCGCTGGAGATAAACAGTAGTGCCTACTGTGGAAGTGTTGCGTCGATAGATATAACTTCTACTGGTCATACTTATGAAGATCCGTCTGCGACAAGTATCGTTAGTGCCCGGTATGTCCGTCCAACCGTGGCTGAATATTCCTTTATTACTAATGCTGGTGTGTGGTATGGCTCCGGTGGCTCTGTGATCGGTCCACTTCATTCTAATCAGGGTATCCGTATGGATTCGGCTCATAATTCTTTTATTGGCAGTGGTCAGACGAGCTGGACGTGTGATAGTTCATATGGCTGTGGTACGAGTATGACAGTTGATGGTGTATATACGACTAGTGGGAATGCTACTCCAGGATTATTCTCTTTCCCGGTCACCCCGGTAGATTTTGTCGGTCTAACACTAGATCTGAATGACATTAAGGACAAATCACAAAATAACGGTGGTCTTTATTATGGTCCGTCAGGTGGGTATGGATATTTGGTTACTTTTAATGGCGATGGCACCGTGACTATTAGAGAAGTAACTGGTACCCAATCATATTGGTCATACTCACCGAGTGAAGGTTGGCATACTAGTGAGAGAAACGTGATTACCTCTTCGAGTCTTGTGGCTACTGAAACAATTGATTCTTCTTGTCCACTGATTTACATTGAGGACAAAGTTTGGTTGGAGGGAGAGGTGACTCAAAAAGTTTCCCTGGCAGCGGCAGACCTCTCCTCTGCTGGACAAACAAACATTGTTATCAATGATGATATTACCTATGCGCCAGGGACTAGTGCCGGGATTTTGGCTATTGCTGAAGATGATGTCGATATTGGCTTGATAATACCAGGCGAGGATTTGGACTTAGATGGTATATATATTGCCCAAAATGGACGATTTGGACGTAACCATTACAGTACTAGTTATTTAGTTTCAAGCCTTGACCCGTATGTTCTAGTTGGTGATCTAAATGAATTTGGTACAGTGGTAACTAATAATAGAGCTGCAACCACCTGGGTTAACAATAGCGGTAATGCTGTCTCAGGATTTACTGGGGGTTCTTCATCTTTTGACAGAGACCAGGTTAATAATCCTCCGCCACTAGCCCCGCAGACTTCTGACGTGTATAAGTTTATGGATTGGCGTCAAGAATAGTGTACAGAAAGAGAGTGTGATGGAATAATTTCCACCACACTCTTTTAGTGTGCTACCATAATCGGGTATGAAAAAATCTGTACCGTTAATTGTTGGCAATTGGAAACTGAACCCAGTGACACTAATCGATGCTTCTGACCTGGCCGGAGCTGTTGCTAAAAAGCACAAATCCACCCCAGAACCATATGTAGCTGTTGCTCCACCATTCCCGTACTTAGCGGAAGTGGAAAAAAAGATTAAAAAAAGTTCAGTCGGACTAGCTGCTCAAAACGTATACTTTAAAAACATTGGTGCTCATACGGGTGAAGTGTCTGTTTTGCAACTTAAAGATTTAGCAGTTGGGTATGTCATTATTGGCCATTCCGAACGCCGCGCAATGGGCGAATCAGACACTGACGTTCAGCAAAAAATACTAATGGTTTTAAAACACCGACTGATACCAATCGTGTGTGTAGGAGAGCGAGATAGAGATGACCAAGGAAACTTTTTCACCTTTGTCGAAGCGCAGCTACGTAGCTTGGCCGAAGTTTTACCAGCTGCACAAATAAAAAGAGTAGTGATTGCTTATGAACCAATTTGGGCGATTGGTACCGGTAACACAGCAACCGCCGGCGATGTTAAAGAAATGCAATTGTTTTTGGTGAGTGTGCTTACAAAATTATATGATAGGCCGACCGCAAAATCTGTACGGCTAATTTATGGAGGTTCAGTAAAGCCGCAGAATGCTAAGGAGCTACACGCTGAGGGTGGTATGGGTGGATTTTTAGTAGGGGGAGCTAGTCTCAAAGCTGATGATTTTGCAGCTATTATAAAAGCGGTTAGTTAAAATATGAAAAAGCTTACAGATGCGGGTGATTTACGAGGAAAGTTCGTCATAGTACGTTCTTCATTAAATATTCCACTTAAGGATGGAGTAATGCGTAACCGCTTTCGGCTAGAGAGAGCTTTGCCGACATTGCGGTATCTTCACGAACAAGGAGCAAAGATAATCCTTCTGGCACACATTGGACGTAAGCCAGAAGAAACGTTAAAGCCTGTTTTTGAAGAGCTGCAAAAATATCTACCGACACATTGGGGAGGAATTGTCACAAGTGAAGGATTCAGACAACGAAGAGAGCTCATGGGAAACGGTGACATACTTTTGGCTGAAAACCTTCGCCAAGATAAATGTGAAAAAGGTAACTGCCCGGAGTTTATTGAATTACTGGCCAGCCTGGCAGACGTTTACGTTAACGACGCTTTTGCTGCGGCTCACCGAGAACATTCTTCCACTTTTGGTGTGGCAAAAAAACTACCTGCTTACGCCGGAATGACCTTAGTTGAAGAGGTGACAGAATTGAGTAAGGCGATGGATCCTCAGCACCCTTCTCTTTTTATTCTGGGGGGAGCCAAATTTGATACCAAGATGCCCTTGATTGAAAAATACCTTGAACTTTACGACAATGTTTTTATTGGCGGAGCGCTTGCAAATGATGTGTTGAAAGCACGAGGTTTTGAAGTGGGTAAATCTTTGATATCTAATATTTCACTTAAAGATGCTCCGTTCTTGCACAGTAAAAAACTTCTGGTCCCAATTGATGTAGTGGTTGATGGGCCTGACGGTCGGCAAACAAAAGCCGTGGACCAGGTAAGTTCCGAAGAAAAGATTCTTGACTGTGGTCCGATGACAATTGACATGTTGGTCACTTATATTGAAAAAGCTAAAACGGTTCTATGGAACGGACCTTTGGGAGCTTATGAAATGGGATATACGGATAGTACTGAAATTATCGCTCGGCACGTTGCGGCAGCTGATGCTTTTACTGTTGTCGGCGGGGGAGATACGGTGGCGGCAGTAGAAGACCTACATATTAACGACTTGTTTAGCTTTGTCTCAATTGGTGGTGGTGCAATGTTAAAATTCCTCGAGCACGGTACGACGCCTGTTATCGACCTGCTTAGTGAATAGTGCGTCTAAAATATTTGTATGATATGTTGTTTATAGACAGACAACTGAGAAAGGAGAGTAATGATGAGTAAAGAAAATTCTAACAAATTAGTGTTTGAAAAGGGTAGTATTGTTCTAACAAAGGAACCAGAAAAGGACGTCGACGTCATTCCGGCCGGAACGACTATCCGGCTAACCAGTAAGTGTTCAGCTGATAAGTGGTGGGGCAGTGGACAAATCAATGGTGTGCTTCGACTCTTGCTTGTGCGCGAACATAATCTTGAGCATAAATAAGCTGAAAGCCTTGACTATGAATAGTCAGGGCTGTTTTATAAAGCAGCTTTGAGTTTGTCTGCCATAACTTGTAATTCCTCATCAGATTTTTCTGACTGCTCTGTCATCACTGAACCGATATTTTCATCAATAGTTGCCATAGGATAAATTTTTATATGAACGTGGGGAACTTCAAAACCCTCAACAACAAAACATGAACGAACAGCATTAAACTCTTTGTCTGATGCCTTCGCAATTTTTTTAGCCACCATAAACAAGTGGGAGTAGTCCTCGTCGGACAAGTCTAGTATATAGTCGACTTCTTTTTTTGAAATAACTAGGGTTTGTCCTAAAACAGCTGGAAATTTATCCATTACTACAATACAAATGTCGTCTTCATACACAAATTGAGCTGGAATCTCCCGGGCAATGATTTTTGAAAAAATAGTTGTCATACGTCACAAATGGTACCATACATAAATGCATTTTGAGCGTTTACAAGATAGTTCTACTACTCCTCGCTCAGTGAGTAGCGACTATGGCTGGGTGGGTCTGGCTGGGGCAGCCAAGGAGTGTATGAATCGAGCGAGGAGTGGTGGAGCTGTCTAGTATTTATGTCATCTTTTATTTTTCCAGACCCAGCTGAACCAACGCCTGAGATTACTGATCTGGTTTCTCCTTTGATGAATCAGTTGCTGGTTTCGCGGGGAATTACTGACAGCGAGGCTGCAAAAGCATGGCTTGAGCCAGATTACGATTCCCAACTACATGCACCGGAACTTCTTAATGATATCGAACCAGCCTGTGTTCGGATTGAGAAGGCGATGGCAGATTGCGAGCAGATTGCGATTTTTAGTGATTACGATTGCGACGGTATTCCAGGCGCTGTTGTACTTCATGATTTTTTCAAAGCTATTAAGTACGTGCATTTTCAAAATTATATTCCCCACCGCCACTATGAGGGGTTTGGACTGAGCAACGTTGCTATTGATAAATTACAAAAAGATGGAGTGAAACTGATTATTACTATTGATTGCGGTACCACTAATGTTTCTGAGGTCACTTATGCAAAAGAGCAAGGAATTGATGTAATTATTACTGACCATCACGAACCGGGAGAAAAGCTACCTGAAGCAGTAGCGGTTGTGAATCCAAAGTTGGGTACATATCCCTTTCCTGACCTTTGCGGAACAGCGACAGTCTTTAAGTTGGCGCAGGCATTATTGAATCGAGGTTCGTTCGGACTTACTCCAGGTTGGGAAAAATGGTGGCTCGACATGGTTGGTATTGCAACGATTGCTGACATGGTTCCACTGGTCGGTGAGAATCGTGTGTTCGCCCATTACGGTCTGAAGGTTCTCCGAAAATCTCGCCGACCAGGGTTGCAGCAGCTTCTCAAGAAAGCCAAAGCTGACCAACGCTATCTTACTGAAGATGATATTGGTTTTACAATTGGTCCACGCATTAACGCCGCTTCCCGTATGGACACACCTGAGGATGCATTTTTTATGCTGTCAGAAACTGATTTGATTAAAGCTGTTGAAAGAGTTGAGCACCTAGAGAAACTTAATACCGACCGAAAAACCCAGGTAGCCCTGATGACAAGAGATTTACACAAGCGCCTCAAGCTTTTGGAAGAAATTCCTGCGGTTTTAGTTATGGGGCACAATGATTGGCGACCGTCATTAGTTGGTCTGGCTGCTGCCAAACTTGCTGAAGAACACAACCGGCCGGTTTTTCTTTGGGGTAAGGATGGTAATGGGGTTTATAAAGGTTCATGCCGCTCGGGCGGTGGAGTTAGTGTAGTAAAACTAATGCAGGCAGTTTCTGAAGTGTTTCATGAACATGGTGGACATCATGTGGCGGGTGGCTTTTCCATTAAAGACGAGCATATTTTTAATTTTGGTGAAAAACTAGTGGCTGCCATGGATAAACTTGGTGACACAGCTGTAGTTGCAGCAGAGGTGATAATTGATGCAGAGATTAAATTGGAAGAAGTTAATGAGTTACTGATTCGGCAACTAAATAAACTTTCTCCTTTTGGAATGGGAAACCCGAAACCTATCTTTGCCTTTAAAAACGTGACCCCACAAGCGGTTGAGTTATTTGG
Organism: Minisyncoccia bacterium; assembly: GCA_047639355.1. Lineage (GTDB taxonomy): Bacteria > Patescibacteriota > Minisyncoccia > Phycocordibacterales > UBA918 > OLB19. The sequence continues at coordinate 19,533 of JBLIOC010000014.1, forward strand.
AAAAACCAAAGAACATACCAAGCTAATTTTTCAGATCGAGCAAAGAAAGGTGGAAGCAATCGCTTTTTTCCAAATTCCTGAACAGTTCACTAAGACGCCAGCTGCAGACTCGTCTTGCATAATGATTGGTCACGTTGAACAGTCATTCTTTATGGGTCGAATGCAACTGCGGATTAGGATTATTGATATTATTTAATTGGGCTGGTGCTGAGCGTATTGTGAATCTTTGATAAAGACCTATGGTACTTAATATCTTTATTATGGTAGGGTAGTTTTATATGGAAACAATTACTATTTTTACTGATGGTGACTCGAGAGGCAATCCGGGACCGGCCGCGATTGGGGTGCATATGATAGACAAGAAAGGAGAAGTGCTGAGAGAAATCGCTGAGACAATCGGTAATGCGACTAATAATTTTGCCGAATACCAGGCCGTGATGAGAGGGTTACAAATCGCCAAGGAACACTTTGGTAAAAAAACAATGGAGATGTGTTTTGAAATAAAACTTGGTAGCGAGCTGGTAAAGAAACAGTTAAATAACGAGGCTCAGATTAATGAGCCTGCCTTCGTACCGTACTTTATCGAGATTCATAACATGCGAGTGTCGAGCTTCCCAAATCTAAAATTAACCCATGTTCCGCGAGAGCTTAATAAAGAGACAGATCGACTAGTGAATAAAGCTCTTGACGCATAACAGTTTTTTAGTTACGGTGTGAGTTGGTCAAGCACGGTTTTGTGCGCCAGTTCCATCGAGGAGAGAAGAGTGAAGGATAAAAGATATGAGTTACACGGAAGGGCTGCGGCGGTAGAAGTAGAAGAAGTGGTTACTACATATGAACAACCGACAACGCCATCTGGAGTACCAGAAAACACAGCTAAACCACCACCTAACCGTCCCCCGTTAAGATATTGGCTTCAACCTTAGGTCAGCCCTGAGTACGAACTAGCTCTATGTATCATGGAGTGTGGGCAATCTTCCCACACTCCAACCGCTTTTAATTTTTAAAAGCGGTTTTTTTTGTGTTACTGGTAAACTTAGTCGATGCAATCGAATTTGGTAGTTGGTAGTGTGTGCGCCTTTTCGCTCGGTGTTGGCCTCCGCTCGGTTTATGAGTTGCCGCCCCCAGGTACGTTGTGGTTTTTGCTGTTGGCACTAGCGATTGGGTTGGTTTGGCGGCGAAAAGGCTCGGCCGTTTCGGCCCCACCCCTCCTCTTTTTAAGTCTCTTACTTCTATTTTTATCGTTAGGTATCGTTCGAACTGAAATCGCCTCTTGGCAGTTTAATGTGTCTTCGTTAGAGCAGTCGTTGAACCAGTCAGTAACCTTTGTTGGTATTGTAAGAGCCGAACCTGATTATCGGGAACGAACGGTCAATTTATATATTGAGACGGAAGACGATCTCATTCTAGTCACTACCGATAGACTGAATTCATTTTCCTATGGAGACAAGGTTACTGTGACTGGTAAGTTAGAACGTCCAGAAGTTTTTACCACGGAGCTTGGTCGAACATTTAATTATCCCGGCTATTTGCGGGCGCGCGGGGTTGAGTATCGGATCTCCTTTGCAGAGGTTAATGTCCTCGACTCTGGTCAAGGCAACCTCTTCATCGCAGGGTTGCTGTATGCCAAACAGAATTTTATTAAGTCGCTGCAATCTGTTATCCCTGAACCAGCTGTTGGTCTTGGTAAAGGCCTTCTCTTAGGAGTAAAGTCTGCTCTCGGTGAAGATATCGAGCAGGATTTTCGTCTGACTGGCATTATCCATATTGTCGTCCTGTCTGGCTATAACGTCATGTTAGTGGTGGCTTTTATCATGTTCTGTTTCTCATTCTTACTTCCGTTCCGGCTTAGGATAGTGGCTGGGATTATAGCGATTGTTTGTTTTGCGTTGATTGTCGGTTTATCAGCAACAGTAATTCGGGCTAGTGTGATGGCTGTATTAGTATTGTTAGCCCAAGTCTTGGGCCGGCGGTATAACGTTCTACGGGCACTTGTTTTGGCTGGAGCGGTAATGCTTATCATCAACCCTTACCTTTTAATATATGATATCGGTTTTCAGTTGTCGTTTATGGCTACCTTAGGACTTATCTTGATTGTGCCGCAGTTTGAAAGCACGGTGATGACTACCGAGAGTCGTCTTGGTTGGCGGGAGTTTTTCTTGGCAACGTTGGCTACCCAAATTGCCGTTTTGCCACTTCTCATGTATCACATCGGACAAGTTTCCTTGATTGCGATTGTGGTAAATGTTCTGGTACTGCCAGTGGTTCCGCTCGCCATGCTGCTTACTTTCTTAGCCGGGCTTATGGGGTTTGTCTCAGTTTCGTTAGCTAGTCTAATTGGCTACGTTGCCACACTTTCACTCACGTACATTTTATTGGTAGCAGAATATTTCGCAGACATACCTTTTGCAGCAGTTACAGTGCCGCAGTTTTCTGCAATAGGAGTTTTTTTAATGTATGCAGCCATGATAGCATTTTGGTATTTTATAAAGACACGTCGCCAGAATCCTGACCAACTATCTGATTGGACAATCGAAGAGGAAACAGAACCACTCGACGGATTTTTGAAATTAAATCCAGATGGCTCGCCGATAATTTCTCCTGATACCCCAATTTTCTTTCGTTAGACTTGGGAATCAAAGTTGACTTATTTTTATGAATATGTTTTTTTAAGTTAAATAGTTCTATAACAACCTAGAGAAGGAGAATGCTATGGCAGAAGTTATTGTAGTTAATCGATGTTTCACATTTAATGAAGACGGACTCATTCTTTCAATACAGAGGGCTAAAACTGATAGACATAACCCAGGCCTTTGGGAAGTGCCTGGAGGCAAACTTGAAGAAGGTCAAGATTTGCATGGAGCATTGGAGAGAGAAATCATTGAAGAAACAGGATTCCTAATTCGCTCAATCGATAGCTTGGCTCATTTTGAGAGTAGTGTACTTGGGTCTGATAGTAACTATTCCGGAACGCCCTACATTGTATTATTTGGATTAGCTGAAATTATCGGGGGTGAGTTAACTCTTAGTCATGAGCATGACGATTCGTGTTGGTGTACTTATGAAGATTTTATGAAGTTCGACCTAACTCTCGAATGTAGAAAGGCAGCCATTGTCTTAAAGGATAGGCTTGTTGCCATGAGAGTTGGATAGTAATCTAAAACTTTCTAAAGCATAATGCCCGTACAAAACTTTAAAGTTTTGTACGGGCATTTTTATATGGTCTAATCACCATCCATGTTCTATACGAGGCGACCTGAAACCACTTCCCAGTTGATGTTAGCGAAGAAGGCGTCGACGTACTTACCTTTGTCACCAGAGACATAGTCGCGCATATATGAGTGTTCCCACATATCGAGAGCGAGGATTATATCGAGGTCAGCTAGCTGGCCGATGTGTTGTTCGTCAACCCAAGTTTGGACGAGCTGGTCTGTGTGTGGGTCGTGATACATCATTGCCCAACCTACACCACGGGTCATGGCGATTTGTCGGAAGCGAGCTAGCCAAGCGTCAACCGTGTTCCACTGTTGTTCAATTTTATTCTTGAGAGTTCCTTCAGCTATTGACCTAGCACCTCCTTCAAACTGAGAAAAGTAATATTCATGATTACGCATACCACCAAATTCAAAACCGAGCCGGCGCTGCATCTCAGCAATCGCAAAAGCATTGTTGTCTGGGTCAGAGCTAAAAGCGTCGATTTTTTCTCGAATGAGGTTTACGTGCTTCACGTATCCTTGGTATAAACCAAGATGGTTCTCGATCGTGTCGGTTGATATTCCTGGCAATTCTGGGATATCAAATGTGAGTGGTTCGTATTTCATAATGTGCGATAAGTAATAATAAATCTTCAGACATTGTATCATGATGCTATGAGTCGCTCGTGGTTAAAAATTAGAATATTTGTGTTGCTTGTCTTGGCTGGCGCTTCTGTTTTGCTATGGTTTCCGAACGTGACTTCTTCATCTACTACTTCAAACTATCTGACAGTTCGATTCCTTGATGTTGAGCAGGGAGATGCAATCCAGGTGATAACTCCAGATGGGTACGAAATGCTTATTGACGGAGGACCTTCCTCTGCAGTGTTATTAGAATTAGCAAAAGACCGATCTTTTTTTGATCGTTCAATTGACGTGGTCATGGCGACACATCCTGATACCGACCATGTCGCTGGATTGTCAGATGTGTTTGAACGGTATTCAGTAAGTTGGTTATTTGAAACGTCTGTCGAGAGTAAAACCTCAGCTGCGGTTGCCTATCGAAGGGCGGCACAAGATGAAGGTGCTCACATAATTACTGCTCAAGCTGGACAAACTGTTCAACTCGGCGCGTCGACTACCGTACGAATTCTTTCTCCGAAAGGAGACACTACACACTGGTCGAGTAACTCGGCTTCTATAATTGTTCAAATTATCTATGGTGATATTGAATTCATGTTGACCGGCGATGCCCCGAGTTCAATTGAAGAGTATCTGGTGGGTAAGTATAGCAACACATTAGAAAGTGAAGTTTTAAAACTTGGTCACCATGGTTCAAAGACATCCAGCAGCGATATTTTTCTTGATGCGGTCGAACCACAGTTCGTGGTAGTTTCGGCAGGCAAAGATAACCGGTACGGACATCCACATTCTGATGTAGTAGAGAAAGCAGAAGAACGTGGCAGTGAAATTGTTAGTACGACCGAAAGTGGAACCATTACTTTTGAAACTGACGGTAATACAGTTTGGTTGGTTGAATAAAAATAACAAAAAGACCGGCTCCTTTCGGAGCCGGTCTTTTTGTTTAATTTAGATAAGTTTTGCTTTCTTCAGAGTGGCGTACGCCCCGTTCTTGGCGATGGTGCGAAGAGCGGATGTAGAAACCTTCAGAGTGATTGACTTTCCTAGTTCAGGGACGAAAATACTCTTCTTTTGCAGATTTGGCTTTCGCTTAGTTTTTCCGCACGGGTTAAACTGTGTCGCACGGGTGCGGTTACTATATCGGCCCCCGATTTGGGTTTTCTTGCCTGTGATGTCGCATTGCTTTGCCATAAGATAACGTTTAGTGGGGCCATACTACCATAATCACTTTATAATGCAACAGGGACTAAGGTTTTCTAGAGGGGTTTCACTATCAAACCAACTGCGTTACTATATAAAATAATTTATGGAACCAATACAAATCGCAATGATCCTTATTCTCATCATATCTGTGGTGCTACACGAAGTAGCTCACGGTTATGCTGCTAATTGGTTGGGAGACCCTACCGCCCGTTTAGCTGGTCGATTGACTCTTAATCCAATTCCTCATCTTGACCCAATGATGTCGGTTCTTTTACCTGGTCTTTTGTTGGTCACCAGTTCCCCAATTCTATTCGGTGCTGCTAAGCCAGTTCCGTATAACCCTTATAATCTAACTAACCAAAAATGGGGGGAGGCGATTGTAGCTGCGGCGGGCCCGGGAGCAAACATTGCTATTGCTATAATTTTTGCGTTAATAGTCCGTAGTGCTGAAGTATTGCAACTCTCTAGTTCATTTATCGAATTGGCGATAATGGTTATTACGCTCAATCTTTTTCTCGCCTTTTTTAACCTAGTACCAATTCCGCCACTAGACGGTTCAAAGATTTTACCGCGGCTGTTACCATATCCTTTAGCTATGAAATACGATGGTTTACGACGAACTTTGGAACAAAATTCCGGCATGGCTTTCATGATAGTAATCTTGCTGTTTGTATTAGTGCTAGCTCAACCGCTCTATCAACTTACTCGATGGATAACCTACGGCTTGATTGGTTTTTAATTTATGTTATGTTAGAGTAAATTGTTATTTCGCAAGCCCCGAGGAGAACTGGTGTAACGTGTTAGGTCATTTCCTCAATGGGGTACCTCCGCCGGTGACCTGACACATCAAGCGTCGTCCCCCCGCCCTGGGGTTCGACGCTTTTTTTAATTCTCTTGGTAAAGAGTTTTGGCAACAATAAGAATATTGTTTTTAATAACAATGTTCCCTTGAGGAATCTTCATACCACGAACCTGTATAGGTCTTTTCCTCAAGCGTTTTCAACGCTGTGACCTGTGCTTAACAAGCACTACTCTAATTTTAGGAGTAGCGCTTAATTTTTTATATTTTTGGTTGCAAATATATCTATAAATGTAGTTAAGCAAAACAAGGAGAAGTAAAACTTCGATTACGGCTTTGTTTAGTCAGGCGCCTAAGTCATTTTGACCTACCAAGGGAGGCTTAAAAATAAGGAACGCAAAGACTGTATTTTTAGACCGTTCCGGATTTGTGCCATTCCTTGCACAAATTCTGGGAACACCCACTTTTGAGTTTAGATATATGCTATATAACATTCACTCATCTTGCAAAAATCCTTATATGTAGTACATTACGTGGGCTAATTTATGGCAACAATTCAACAATTAACCCGTAAGAAGCGAGTCGACAAACCGCGAAAAAGTAAGCGTGCAGCACTTGAATCTGGATTTAACAAAATCAAGAATCAGCCAAACACATACTTCTCGCCGTTTAAACGAGGCGTATGTACTCGAGTAACGACCAAGACCCCACGTAAGCCGAACTCAGCGATTCGAAAGATTGCTCGTGTACGACTTTCAAATGGTCAGGAAATTACTGCGTACATTCCAGGTATGAAGCATACTCTCCAAGAGCACTCAGTGGTGCTTGTCCGAGGAGGTCGTGTTAAAGACATTGGAGTCAACTACACTATTGTTCGTGGAAAATACGATGCAACTGGAGTAGATGACCGTCGACGAGGCCGTTCACGATACGGAGCAAAAAAGCCTAAGAGTGAGTAATCCTCTTAGCAGGATCATTGGGAAAGCGATTCCCGACAATTACAAATAGTTTATATTCGCTACAGATTATAGGATGCGATTCGAGCTTCAAGGCTAAGGAATCAAATTATGCGAAGAATGATGAATGTTTCATAACACTCTTCATTCTTAATTAACATTAAGAATATGCGACGACCAATCAAAAAGCGTCCAATGGTGTCACCAGACATTATGTACGCATCAGTTGAAGTCGAACGCCTCATTAACTACATCATGCTACGTGGTCAAAAAGAGACTGCCCGCAAGATAGTATACGGTGCGTTTGAAATCATCAAAAACGATAAAGATGGAGGCGACCCTCTCGAGCTATTCAGTACAGCTTTGCGAAACGCCGGACCGCTTATGGAAGTACGTTCACGTCGAGTTGGTGGTGCAAACTACCAGGTTCCACGAGAAGTGCGACCAGAACGAAGAGTAGCGCTAGGTCTACGATGGATTATCGCTGCTTCACGTAAGCAAAAAGGAACTCCAATGCACAAGGCTTTGGCAAAAGAACTTTTGCTAGCTTCTAAGGAAGAAGGAGACGCAGTGAAGAAGAAGGAGGATACGCACAAGATGGCTGAGGCTAACCGAGCCTTCGCCCACTTCGCCTTCTAAATCCCA
>JBLIOC010000015.1:0-26931 GCA_047639355.1 Minisyncoccia bacterium
CCGTATTTGTTTAAAAGACTTATGCTGTGTGTGCATATCCACTAATGGTTACTAGGTTGTTAACATTCCTAGCGTACCTTAGTGGGTATGTTTTTGTCTGGTTGCGGTTCAGGCTTTAATTAACCCAGACACCTTTGTTTTCTAAATAGTGTAGTGTAGTTTTATACACAAAATCCTCTCTCAAGGTTTTTTACAGGCTCCAGCGGATCGTACTTCGCTGTGCTCGTGCGATAAACTCCATCTCTTCGAATCCTGCCCGAAAGCTGCGCTTTCTGCTCGGAGCATCGACAATATAAAAACACTCCCAAAGGAGTGCTTTTATATTGAATGCTCCCCCTATGGGATGATGTTCGAACTTTTATTGCTAATCCTTCTTAATAACCTCAACATCCCCTACCAACGTAAGCTTGTCGCCTTCAATAAAGACTCCTCCAGTTTCTGAGATAGCTAATACAGAAGTGTTGTTTGTCATAGAGAATTCCTCTACCGCCTCTTTCTCTTCTTCATAGTGACATTTGATTGAATATCCACTTGCTACACCCAAACCTAAGAAGTCAGTAATCTGGACAATGTTTTCATCAGTACAGTTTCCAATGAAAGCTGTACTTATGTCCTTACCTAAAACAATTGCCCCTGCACTACCTCCATAGACTGCTTTACCTGAGTCTATAAACCTATTTAGTAAATCACTAAAATTAGTTTCCCTTATTATTTTTAGTAAAGCAAAAGTATTTCCACCTCCAATATAAATTGAATCAAACTTATCTAAAAAATCATAATCGACATCATTCAAATCAGTCAGCATTTCTATTTCAAAATCAAAACGAGCGTATGCATTTTTAAACCAGTTCAAACAAGAATTAAATTGCTCTGGTTTACTCCAAGCAATCGGTATATACAAAACTTTGGCACCATTTCCGATTGTTTTTCCATACAGATTGTCTATTTCCTTTGCTTGGTTTTCATCACCTCCACCACCCAGAAAAATTCTTTTACTCATGAGAAAAGTATAACAAAAAATCCCCTTTCGGGGACTTAAAACTCATTGCTCCCCCTATGGGATGACGTTCGAACTTTTTATTCTCAAAATTCAGTCAGTCATTTTGATAGTTGATATTATCTCTTCAGCCTCCTTTAACAAAAGTGAACCTGAATCTTTAACCGAGACTTGAATATAGTGTTTGTCGTCTAGACTAAATCTATATATATCGCTACTGCCACACATACCTGGATTCATCTTAGATACAAACATTTGATTTTGTCCAAGTTTCAACTTATCCCACTTATTTCCAACTAACATTTCACCAAGATTACCGTCGTATAAACCTAACCTTATCTTAACTTCGTCATTCTGTAACACATAACCCCCACAGTCAATCGGTTGGTTTCTTAAATGATCATATTTCGTAAAAAAAACTTCTACTGAATTAGTGTCTTCTTGTTCTTGGATTTTAAATTCAGAAGGATACTTAAACTCAAATCCAAATTCTTCATTTTTATAATTTTGCCAACCTTTATCATCAACAATTATTTTTTCTTTCAGTTTTCCTTGAAGCAACTGGTTGAGTTCGTTAAGTTCACACTCTCTTTCCCTAACTATCATTGCAGAGGAGATCACAACACTGTTCAAGATTTCACCGATACTGTTGGGAGAGATGAGTAACACTACCCCCAGTTCCTTTTTCTCTTCTTCAACATAAGTATTCAATTGCTCGTATGTATTTGAGTAATCAGCACCACAACCAGCGACAGCGACAGCTATTTGCTTTCTGGTGTATTCTGCAAAGTCATTTGTTGTTTTGTTGTGATGGTATATGTACCCCGTAAAATTTTCAAACGGTTTCATATCTTCCTTCATCGACATATAATTTCTTTGCAAACTTGTTGCGAACGAAGATCCGTCCAGCTTATAGCCCTCTAGCTCACGAGCTGCTCTTTCTAGTTTTTCGATTGTTGTGGAAGATGATTGTTCTAGAACCTTGTCTAATGAATCCATACCAATACGCAGCAAAGCAATACCCACCAAATACTCAATCGTAATCGGTTGTTCGGCATTACTCAGCAAGCTACCCATACGAACAATAGCCATGGAGGTTTCAATTGCCTGGTCAGAATTGCCTAGTTCAGCTTCAACACCAGCCCGCATAGACATTAAAACAGCAAGGTCTCTAATGCTGTTTAAGCTGCAAAGTAAAGTTGCCTCTCCATATTCATTCGCAACTGAAGGGCATTGGTAAGCTCGTTTATCTGAAGCCCCAATGAAGCCATCGGTAATATTTTCAACATTTTTTAAGTGGTCTACTGCTTCGACATCATCAAAAGATTCTCCTACTTCTGGTTTCTTTGCAAAAGCAAGCGCAGATTCATACTGTTGTTTCTGCTGTTCAGAAAAATCATCAATTACTGGAAATGAATAGTGAGCGTTTTCTGACTCTTTTAATATTTCTATACGGTCAAGAACTAAGTCTGAGTCATTTATTTGGGAGTCATCAATAAATATTTGGTTTAATGCCGCAAAAACAATGAACGGAAGGAAAAATAGCAGAAGTGGTATTTGAACCAGGGGTTTACGTGCAAGTCCTTCAAAGGTGTTCCAATACTTGATACCCGTATAGCTGATCAGGCTCATAAACGCAATTCCTATTATCGAACCTACTAACTCTGCCGAGTCAGCTAATTTGAAATTCATTATATTAAGTAGCCCTACCAACACAGAGCTGAATGAAAGTGTCAGGGTCACCGGTAACACCCAGCGTTTGAATTTATAAACACTAATTCCATAAACAACTTCCAGTATCACAATAATGAGAACAAAGACAAAGAGAGCAATGGTGGTAATACTTGGTATTAAAATCATTGGGTCAGTGAAAATAGACAGTAATTTTAATCCTGATGTAGTTACTGAGTATATAATTGCTGTTCCAAATAAAATTGTGCCTACTAGGAAGACAATTGCGTGGAAACGAAAAAGAATTTTTGCCCACTTAGGTAATTCGTCTTTTTCTCTAGAGACTGACTCTATCTGAGAAATATTAGATTCGCCAATTTCCGTAAAAATTTTATTAATTTCTTCTTGAGGCCAATTATTTCTCTCAAGTTCAGTACGGATACTGTCTAACGAAACACCATTTGCTAATTCTGATTCTATATAAGACTTTAATTCTTCATTCATGACTAAAGTATACCAAAGGTTCGAACTTTCTTATTAAAAAGTGTACTTTCAATACAAAAACTAATCTTTCATCATAAGATATTCAGAAGGTTGCAGTATCACCGTACCAAAAATCATAACCATTAGAACAGGAGTTATGGTATCTGTAAAAAATCCATCAATAACGAACAAACTTCCAACTAGCGCTACAATTAAGAAAATTACAGGTACACTAGTATTTACATCAATATATTTCTTTTCCAAAAATGATGAGTGGCCAGCAATATCACTCTCCCTATCCTCCACACTCTGTTTCACACTTAATCTTAGTGGTATGAAGTAGAGCAAATACACTACGTAACTCATTAAATTAAGTGAGTAAAATCCGACAAGAATCTGCCCAAGGAAAGTTGAGTTCGAATCGAACTGTATGATTACACCAATCAACATTATGTATACACTTACAACAAGAAACACCATCATCATTGCTACCTGCTCATTTAAACTTAATTTTTCTTTAGTGACGCAATAATAGAAAGTAACAACTAGGCTTGATATTAAAAATATTATCGCTAATGAATTTATAAAATTTGGAATAACATGATAATCAAAAGTTACAATGAGGACATAAAGCGCAACAAGTGTGTACATAAATATTACCCCTTCTGTTATAACGGGTACTAATATATCCCTATACAAGAATGCAATAATTCCACAAAAAATTAGTGGCAGAAGGATGACCTCTTGTGCATACAATGAGGTAAAGACAGCTGTTACAAGGGCTGATGCTGTCCTACCTATATACTTACCTTTATCTTTTGTTGAGAATTTATGGGAGTTTAGTATATAAACCCAACTAACCCTAAGAAGGATTCCTGTACTAAACAATATGGCACTTGCGGCAAACATATAAAAAGTATACCAAAACTTCGAACTCCCCTCTCAAGGTATCAACTTAATATAAAAAATACCCTTGTAAATTAGGGTATCTTTGTTTGCTCCGGCGGCAGGATTCGAACCTGCGGCCAATTGCTTAACAGGCAACTGCTCTACCGCTGAGCTACACCGGAATATTTAATTGTTACAAACTGCCCTGTATTTATCGTCTTGGACTTGGTAATAAGAGACGCGGTAGAGTAAACTCTCTTCCTTTGCTCTACTCACTATTCATTCGTAACGAGTAATCACTTCGCTTTCGCTACGTGACCGGATGAAAAGCAAAACCATTTGCTTTTCATTGCCTCGCTACACCGGAATGGAGGAGGAAAATGGGAGCTTGCTCACATTATTTCTCCGGGTGACGGTGTATGATTTTCATACACCGGAATATTTGGCTCGTTACTCGACCAATGGCCAAGTAGCAAGCATTGTACCGAAATCCCACGATTATTCAATAGCCAGTCTTATATTCATTGGTACAATGCAGGGAATGCCAGAATTACCAGAAGTCGAGACAGTTCGAATGCAGCTGCGCCGTAATATAATTGGTAATAAAATCAAAGATATTGAAGTTTTTCACGCCAAGTCTGCTGTGAGTGAAAATGATTTTGAAGAATCGCTGCGAGGTAAGGTAATAGAGGATATAGATCGAATTGGAAAACTAATGATTTTCTCTTTTGTCGGCGAAAAAGATTTATTTATGCTTGCTCACCTAAAAATGACAGGACAGTTTTTTTATGTCGATTCAAATGAAATAGTAGGCGGAGGTCACTCTATGACAGCGGCTGACATCGACCTACCGATGAAACACACAAGAGTTGGAATATATTTTGATGACGAGTCAGCTTTGTACTTTAACGACATGCGTATTTTTGGATATTTAAAACTTGCAACGAAACTCAAGATGGAAAAAGCTAAAGAAAGATTTGGACCAGAACCTATATCTTCAACTTTCGACAATGACTGGTTCTACGAAAAATTAAGGAAAAGAAAAACGCCTATCAAAGCTGCGCTCTTAGATCAAACATTTATTGCAGGCTTGGGTAATATTTACGTTGATGAAGCGCTGTGGCGCGCAGGAGTACGGCCGACACGTAGAGCTGACAAAGTTACGAAGAAAGAGGCGGCGGCTATCGCTGCCGCCTCAGGCGACGTAATGAATGAGTCAATTGCGGTCGGAGGTACCACCTTCAAAGATTTTAGAGATACCGGCGGAGCTAAAGGTAACTTCATCGCTTACCTTAAGGTCTTTGGTCGACAAGGCGGTGGGTGTGAACGATGTGGAGGAACCATAGAGAAAATACGTGTCGCTGGCCGCGGCACACATTACTGCGCTGGGTGTCAAAAATAATTAGTCAGCCCTCACTACCGCCCTTCCCCAAGAAAGTCTGCCCCAGGCTCGTTCGTGACCATAATAAAATATTAGTTTTATTACAACATCAGCCATACCGACATGCGCCATAAGTTCTATATCACCGGTCGCGATATATACTAGCGACATAGTTGTACTCGTTGCAATAGCACGCCAAGTCAATCCCTTGATGACACTTCTAATCCTTGAATCTTTCATGCTTTTAGTCTAACACTGATATAATCGTGGTTATGGAGGCAAAAATGGAACAATCGTGGAAAACTGCACTCAAAGCAGAGTTTAAAAAACCATACTTTTCTGACTTAACCAAAACAGTTAAAGCAGCCTATTTAGAACGAACAATCTTCCCTGACTCAGAAAATATTTTTAATGCATTTAATCTTTGCCCGTTCAACAAAGTTAAAGTGGTTATTCTGGGCCAAGATCCATACCATGGAATCGGTCAAGCTCACGGCCTGGCTTTCTCTGTTCTTGATGGTGTTAAAACTCCCTCTTCTCTTAGAAACATCTACAAAGAAATCAATAGTGATTTTGGTGTTGATGCGACTAATGCCGGCAACCTAGAACGCTGGGCCAAGCAGGGTGTGTTACTTCTAAACGCAACTCTAACCGTCGAAGCCGGTCAACCAGGTTCCCACCAAGAGCTCGGTTGGGAAACTTTTACCGACACAACAATCGAGACTGTCTCTGACCAAAAGGAGCATGTAGTCTTTTTGCTCTGGGGTAAGTATGCCCAAGCGAAAGCAGGTCTGATTGACGAGGAAAAACATTTAATACTTAAGGCGCCTCACCCTTCTCCTCTTTCTGCATACAGAGGATTCTTAGGCTGCAAGCATTTCAGTAAGACAAATAAGTACTTGGAGCAACTACACCTAGGGGAAATAAATTGGTAGAATGTCTATAATATAAATTACTTATGGATATATCAAAATCAGAACTAATGGCTTGCGGAATAGGTATTTTTATTGGAGGAATGTTCACCATGCTGTTTATGGGTAATTTGTTACCTACGGAAGATAAATACCAGCACCCTATCGGCTACTCAGACACACCAGAAGAAGTACACGTACATAGCGACTTTGTACTTTTTCTAGATGGTGAAGAAATTGATTTGTCAGATGACAAATACCAATCAGATACCGCTCACATCATGCACGCTGACATACATCTTCACGGCAACGATGATGAAGTAATTCACAGACACGACCACGGTATTACTCTAGGTGTATTCTTTGGTTCAATCGGTTTTGATCTAACACCAGACTGTATAACCAGCGACACTGAAACACTATTCTGCACAGACGATTACAATGAGTTGATGGTATTTGTAAATGACGAACGGATTGAAGATCTTGTAAATTACGTAAACAAAGAAGAGGACAGGATTCTAATTTACTTCGGGGATAAGGACGATTCTGAAACCATCAAGAACCTCCTACTCAGTATCACAAACAAATCCTGCATCTACTCAGGGACCTGCCCAGAAAGAGGTACAGCCCCACCTGAGAGCTGTGGTTTGACTTGTGAGATGTAGCACTAGAAACCTCTACTATCTGGCCACTTACCCTTAATTATGTAGTCACACAAGTAGTTATAGTAGTTTGAAGCAAGTTTAATTCTCACAGTTTTAGGAGGACACTTTCTGAAATTCTTTTACTAGCTTTGCTATCTCTGTCATAGGCACATCACATAAAAAACAAACACGAAACGTTAACGTTCCGTGTTTGTTTTAAATTTTCTTAAACTAGATGAAGGTGCGCTAGCTGGAGCGTGGTGAGTGAGGAAGCCGTACGTTGGGTACGGTAACCAAGCGAACCATGCGAAACTAGTGCATATTCGCTAGTTTTAGGAAATTACGCCTCTTTGGCTAGAATCATTGCTTTAACCCGCATAGTTGAAACCACCGCATCTCGGTTTCTTTCATCAAGCTGCATAGTGATGAACTTGATTGTGTCGTTTAGGTTTGGAATTCGGACGTTTTCCAGAGCTGAAACTCGTCGTCGGGTTTTTTCGATTTCTTCAGCTAGGTTTTCGGCTGTCTTTTCTAGTTGGGCTAGCTTAAGAATATCTACAAATACAATGTCGAATTTTACCATTGCAGTATCTAAGTCTCCCGTTGTTTCGAGCATTCCGTATGAAAAGGCTGAACCGGTTTTTTCAATCTTGAATTCAGGAATCTTTACTGACATTACGTTCTTGATTTTCACATCCAAATCTATCTTGGCATTAGGTACCATGAGTGCTGTGTTGAGAGCGGCCGAAGCTGTCATACTTGTTGCTCGTATGTATGAATCAAAAGCAGATCCTAGTCTGTCTTCTACAGACTCACGAAGGGCTTTGGTTTCATAAATAACCGCCATGAACTTTTTCACCAGTCCATCACGCTTATCCTTAAGTAATTTATGTCCTTTCTCTGCAGTCTTAAGTTCCTTCTTGAGACTCAGAAGTGCAATTCGGGTCGGGCTAACTTTTAATATTGCCATAATCAAACTTAAGCTTTCACTTCTTCAGTTAAGCCTGTCTTTGGCATCCACTTTTCAATCTCAGCTTTCTTAACACGCTTCAGTGATGCTACCGGTAGCATTGAAAGTAGTTTCCATCCGATATCTAGAGATTCTTCTACTGAACGGTTTTCGTATTCTCCTTGCCCAACGAATTGCTTTTCGAATTCTTCTGAAAACTTCAAATGAGCTCGGTCTGAATCATCAAGTGAAGCTTCACCAAGAACAACTGCAAGCTCTCGAACTTCTCGCCCAGTCGCGTATGAAGCGAAGAGCTGGTCTTTCAAGTTCTTGTGATCTTCTCGAGTCTTTCCTTCTCCAACTCCAGCAGCCCATAATCGTGACAATGAACCCTGTACGTCTACCGGTGGAAATACACCCTTTCGGTATAGTTCACGAGAAATCACGAACTGTCCTTCAGTAATATATCCAGTAAGGTCTGGTACCGGGTGAGTCTTGTCATCGTCCGGCATAGTTAGAATTGGAATCTGAGTGATTGTTCCAGACTTACCCTTAACTCGTCCAGCTCGTTCGTAAAGAGTAGCTAGGTCAGTGTATAGGTATCCCGGGTATCCTCGTCGTCCTGGTACTTCTTTACGCGCTGCTGACACCTCTCGAAGAGCTTCACAGTAGTTGGTAAGGTCAGTTAGGATAACAAGCACATGCTTCCCTTTTTCGAATGCTAGGTATTCGGCTGTTGTAAGAGCCATACGCGGAGTTGAAATACGTTCAACTACTGGGTCGGCTGCTGTGTTGATGAATAGAACAGAACGTTCTAGCGCTCCCGCTTCTTCGAATTCTCGACGGAAGTATTCTGCTTCCTCAAAAGAAACTCCAAGAGTAGCAAACACAATCGCAAACTCACCACCGTCTTTTACAGTTGCCTGTCTTGCAATCTGAGCAGCAAGCCTTGCATGCGGTAGTCCGGCTCCAGAGAAAATAGGGAGCTTCTGTCCTCGTACCAATGTGTTCATCACATCGATAGAACCGATACCAGTTTGAATAAAATCATTAGGGAATTCTCGAGAGTATGGGTTGATTGGTTCACCAGCGATGTCTCGACGTTGTTCTGGAACTAGTTCCGGTCCTCCGTCTGCCACTTCTCCAGCTCCGTTAAACACTCGTCCAAGCATGTCTTCAGACACACCAAGCTTTAGAGTTTCTCCTCGGAATCGAGCTCGTGTTCCGTTTGCTGTCATACCAGTAGTAGAATCAAACATCTGAACTACTGCCTTTCCTTTAGAGATATCAAGTACCTTACCAAACCGTGGCTTGCTTTCTCCTGGCACATTAACCTCTACGAGTTCTTCGTATTTTGCTCCCTCAACTCCTTCCACTACTAGTAGTGGTCCGGCGATTGATGAAATGTCTGTGTATTCTTTTTGACTCATGATATTTATCTTAAAATTATGCCAAGGCGTTGATTTCAGCTCGTGCTTCATCTTGGTAAGACTGATAATCTTCTGGTGTTGCTTTTCGCTTTTCCTTCAAATCTTGATATCCAGCTAAAGACTTCATGTTTGCAAAGTTGCTGAAGTCGAAGTCTGTTTTGTTTACAACAGCTTGACCAACCTCGAAGAACACGATGATCGACTTAAGTAGTCCGTATTGATTCATTAAAGGTGTGTATGCGTCTTCTGGGTCGAACGCATCTTGGAACAAAAAGTCTTCTCGTACCATTCCGGCAACCTTAAGTACTAACTTGTCTCCGTTTGAAAGTGATTCCATACCTACAAGTCGTACGATTTCTAGAAGCTTTGACTCTTGCTCAAGAAGGGTCATAGCGGTCTTTCGTACTTCAGAGAAGTCAGGAGCAATTTCTTTTGCCCAGAACTCTTCAAAGTTTGGTGCGTACAGTGAGTATGAAGTTAGCCAGTTGATTGATGGGAAGTGCTTCTTGTATGCAAGGTCTGAGTCTAGTGACCAGAAAGTTTTAGTTACTCTAAGTGTTGCTTGAGAAACTGGTTCCGAAAGGTCTCCTCCTGGAGGCGACACAGCTCCAATAACTGTAAGAGAACCGGTTCGTTCGTCGCTACCTAGAGTTTTTACGATACCAGCTCGTTCGTAGAACTCTGCAGTTCGTGATGAAAGATACGCTGGGTATCCTTCTTCACCCGGCATTTCTTCTAGACGTCCTGAGATTTCACGCATAGCCTCTGCCCAACGTGAAGTTGAGTCGGCCATAAGCGCAACGTTGTATCCCATATCTCGGTAGTATTCAGCAATAGTAATTCCAGTGTAAACAGAAGCTTCTCGAGCTGCCACCGGCATGTTTGAAGTGTTCGCGATCAAGATTGTTCGCTTCATAATTGCTTCTCCAGTGTTTGGATCGACAAGGTGCGGGAACTCGTTAAGTACCTCTGTCATTTCGTTTCCACGCTCACCACATCCGATGTATACGATAATTTCCGCGTCACAGTACTTTGCAATTCCCTGCTGAGTAACTGTCTTTCCAGCTCCAAATGGTCCAGGAATGGATCCGGCTCCACCTTTAGCGATTGGAAAAAATGTGTCGATTGAACGTCCTCCAGTTCGAAGTGGTTCTGTTGGGAAGATTTTACGAGCCTTTGGTCGAGCTTGTCGAATTGGCCAGTATTGAAGCATTGAGATTGAAGCAGTCGAGTCATCAGCTCGAGTTAGAGTTGCAACTTCTTGAATTACATTGAATTCACCAGACTGTATTGAAGCAACCTTTCCACCTTCTCCTGGCGGCACCATGATCTTGTGCATTATCACAGAAGTTTCTTGAACTTCCCCAAGAACGTCTCCTTCGACAACAGTATCGCCAACCTTTACAACAGGATTGAACTTCCACTTCTTAGACAGATCTACAGCGTCAGCCTCGATACCTCGTTTGATGAAGTGATTTCCGGCAGTAGCTTCGATCTCTTTGAGAGGCCGTTGCACTCCGTCGTAAATAGACTCTAGAAGCCCTGGTGCAAGAGCAACAGACATAGTTCGTCCAGTACGGAAAACTGGGTCTCCTGGGCCGATACCTGCAGTTTCTTCATATACTTGAATAGCTGCAGTGTCACCATGAAGCTCGATGATTTCTCCGAGAAGTTTCTCGTCTGATACTTTAACCACTTCATACAATTTAGCCTCGGACATTCCGTGCGCTCGTACCAGTGGTCCTGTAACTTGATCAATAACACCTCCGGGAATGTCGGTGCTGGTTGGAGTTACTTTCTTTTCCTGTGAATTGGTCATGATGTTTTGGTAAAATTTATAATTGATGATTTTAATACTTCTTGCTTCAACACATCTCTTTCACTTATTTCTGAAGGGATGTAGTCGATTGATTTGTGTCCAAACTCTCCGACTACATACCTACGTGAAGTATGTTTGTTTTAGATTATTGGTGAACCAACGGCTTTTTCAGCTAGGGCTCGTAGCCGTTCTGTAGCAAATCCGCTGCTTCCTTCTGGTCCTGGCAGGAGTACTACTGCTGGCAAAGGTCCATCTACTACTTTAGAGTACTCTGCCTGGTCTACTAGAGTCACCAGGTCTTCTATCACACAGACCACGGCGTATTTTGTGTCTGAATCTGGGTCTAAAGTTTGTTGCTTGATAGCTCTCAATTGTTCCAGGGCCTCTTCGGCAGTTTGCGCTTGAAAGGAATCAACTCCAAGGGCTTTAAAACCTGAAACAGTATCTAATGGGCCAACAATGGCGATTTTGTATTCGTTAGTCGTTGACATAGGCCATTCTTAAATTAGCGCGGATAGCAGATTCTTTTGTACCACTGTTCTTACCTACAACAATAATGCGGATATTTGCAGCAGCTTGTCGACACTTGAGATAATACATAACAAGTGAAGCTGATGAGAACATATCGTAACTAGCTTCTTTCGCTAGTACAAGCATGTATTCTGAAGAACGAGCATCTATACTCGTAGTATTTCCAGATGACTGGTAGTAATCCAGAGCTTCTTTCCAGAAGTCAGCTCCGCCAAAACTAGCAAAAGCAGTATAGATATCTTCTTCTGTCTTCAGCTTAGACTCATCGATTGTTCCTCCTTCTATAAATGAAGGTTTGAAATCAAATGATTTATTGTTCAGAAGACGTAACTTCCCTTTTAGATTATCTAAATCGATACGATTCTTGAGATAAGCATGAATGAAATCATCCCCTCCCTCTTTAGCGATTCGACGACTAGTAGTGAAGTACAGCTCATCAAAGATACCGTCTACCGCACTAATCTCACCCGAAGCGACAGTTTGTACCGCCTTATCGAAAGCTCCTTGCCAATCAGCTTGAAGGAAATCTAGGGTTCCTTTTTCTACACAAGAGTAAAGATAAGCTGGATCATAAACTCCTCTTTCAGAAATAAACTGCCTGCAGTCTTCGAAACTTAGCTGATTAGCTGTCGCCTTAGCAAATACTCTTAGGTTGTGGATGTCGTATTGAATCCATAACACCCTGAACATATTTCCTTTGGGAGCAACTCTATGAACGATACGCTTAGCATCAATCAAGGTTTGTTCGATAGCGATAGCCATATCTTCGTTTGGAGCCTGAACAATATACGGAGCCAAGTATGTCTCCTTAAGAGCTGACTCAATATCATCACCAGGACCAGTCACCAAAAGACGTTCAATCTCAGTCTTACTCAGCAAAGACTGAGATAACGCATTGACTCGGCTAACGCTGTAGATATAAGAAGTCTGCATAAATACTTTAGGCCATTACTTGATTAACTACTATCATTTCTAGTTCCGGTCGCTTTTCATTCATAAGTCGGGCAAGAGTAATGTCGTACACTCCGTCTTTGGTATGAAGAACCAATCCAGCTTTGATAGCGGGATCAATTTTAACTTCTCCAGAGAGACCAGCCTCTTCAAGAATCTTTTCAGTTTCTTCTTTTCGCTTAGCTGGCGCATGAACGTAATCTACTTCAACTCCTTTCGGAACGATTTTAGTTGAGTATTTCACAAAGAAAGCTATGTACTCGTCTGTTGACTGACCCTCTAAGTCTGTAGCTACAGCGTTAAAAACTGAATCAATCTTTGTCCGCTTAGCAGTTTGGACAGCAATGTTACCTGCTTGTTTTGCTTTAGAAACAGCTACCAACTCCATCTGAGTCTTAGTTTTTTCTAATGCTACGGCGTGTACTTTTGACAACTCAGCTACTTCTGCCTCAATCTCACGTTGAATGTTTTCGACTTCAGTCGCTCCTGTTGATTTTATTTCAGCAATAATTGATGTTGCGTCATTAGTGATTTTTTCAATCAGTGTGTTTTGAGACATAAATTAGTAAAGAATTAAACGATTGAGATAAGAAGGATGAAACTTATGAGAACTCCGAAGATTGCCCATGTTTCAACCATAACTGAAAGAACTATAGCTCGTCCCATGTTACTTTCGTCCTTTGCAATAAGTGAGATACCTGAAGCAGCTACGATACCTTGGTAAATACCAGAAATAAGTCCAGCGATACCGATCGGTAGTCCAGCAAATAGATATTGCATACCTACTGTTGTGCTGATGTTAAGTGCTTCTGTAGCACCTAGAACACCAGAGAAGCTCAAGATAAGGAAAGCTCCTACTAGTCCGTAAATACCCTGTGATCCAGGCAAAGCCTGCATAAGTAGCATTTTACCGAATAGATTGGGCTTTTCACCAACTACTCCTGCTGCTGCTTGTCCAGCAAATCCCATTCCGATTGCTGATCCTGCGAATCCAAGAACGGCTGTGATGGCTGCTCCAATGAATACTAATGCGATTCCAATTTCCATAATGTGTTTTAAATAAATAAATTGATCTGGCTCATTTGGAGCCTGTCTTAAACCCACATAGCGAGCTTAAGACAAGTTCCAAACTAGCAACTATTCGTCTTTGATGATGACGTGCTTTTCTGTTCTAGAGAGTGGAGCAAATTCTTTACCTGTTCCTTCAATGAACTTACCAAAGAACTCAACGAACTGCAATCGAGCACTATGAATGAACGCTCCAAGCGTATTTACTGCCAAAGTAAAGAGGTGTCCAATGACAAGAACGGCTCCAGCGAAAATATACGAAATGTATGACTCTTTGTTGAAAACCATACTAGCAATCATATTCACTGCGAATGCTAGTGCAGTAGTGGCCAGTCCTAGAGCAAGTAGACGAGAGTATGAGAGAATATCTGAGAAGTAGCCGATGCTGTCGTACAGACCGGACAGAGAGTCTTTGACTTTGGCAAAGATTGTCTCTCCCTTTCGTCCGCTAGATAAAACAATCAGGACGATATCTACATAGATAAGATTGATTATTTGTTCCATAGCCAACACACTGGTATATTCAATCTTTGTTGCCAAAGCAAAGATAGCAAGGCAGAACATAATGAACCAGGGTCCCTGATCAAGAATTCCCGTCACCAGCCTTCCTTGCTTGTATTCACTATAGATCTTAACCAACATACCAACCATTACTTGGAAAACTCCAAGACCAAGTGCTAGGTAGAAAACTGGCAAGGGATTACCGATTGGATCAAACATTTGAATAGCTAGAAGTAGGGGTGGCAGGCTCTCTAACGGAATACCGAAATATCCACCAAACAACGCTCCAACAATAACAGTTGCAAGTCCAACCAAGAACAATAGCTTTGCAAATAGTCGTAGTGACTCAGCCACTTTAAATAGAGTGAGTACTATCAATGAAACAATCATTAAGAATGCTCCGTATCCTACGTCGGTAAGAGAAAGTCCAAAAAATAGGAAGAAGAATCCAGCTAAGAAAGCGGTGGGATCCAAGTCTTTGTACCCAGGCATTCCATAAAGTCGAGTAACTGCCTCAAAGGGTTTAAAGATACCAGAGTTTTCGATATCTACTGGAGGCTGTTCGTCTTCTATTAACTCTAACTCAGTAAACACTGCTGCTAGGTTTTGTTTTTCAAACTTACTTTCTATATCAGCTCTCTTATTAGCATTCAACCAACCATCAAAGAAAACGACGTACTTACTAGCCAGTGCGTTTCCAACAACATCAAATCGACTTTTCTGCCAAGAAAGAATTTCTCCAGCTACTCTAAGCTGACTGATATGAGTACGGGCAAAGTGTTCTGCTTGGTCATGAAGCAAAGCTAGTTCACTTTTAGTTACTGCCAACTTATCAGAAACCGCCATGAATTCAACATCTGGAGTTTCTTTACCATTTGGAGGTGTGACTATAGATCCGTTTACAGCAGTAATTGCTACACCACCTTTTAAGATAACCTCTCTGTCCTTATACAGAGTTAGCGCAACATTTGAATCAGAAATATAAGTAATATAAAAAGGCAACTCTTGTTCTACACAGACAGCCTCAAGAGAAGACTTAAGCGACACAGTTTCCATTTTAGAGTTTCGTTCAACCAGAATAGTTCTAGTCCTTGAAGTTTCTAGCTGATTTAACTTGATAGGTAAATCTTTCCAAACTGAAAGTAAAATATACTGTTCTTCTAACTGACGTAATTTTTCATTTACATCTGTAAATTCTACCTGAAGTCGTTCAAAATCATCTACCAACGGAAGAATTACGTCGAAATTGGCTTTTACTTTTAACAACTCTTTTTCGGTCAACTCATCTCTAGTACCTTCACGTAGAGTTTTCCATAAACCGACTTTAGGTGCATAAGGATGTAGAAACTGTAATGCATGATGAATCCTCGGCAATAAATCAGCATACGGGAAAGTATGATCTGGCTCATTCATGCCTGAAATATCAGTTGCTACAAATTCAATAGCACTCACTTTCTGAACAACAGAAAGAGCCTGGTTCACATCTGAACCGTATACTGACAAACGTACCTTTTGCATGGGAACAACAGACATAAATTATTATCTACGCAAACTTCTTTTTAAGAGTTGTCTTCAGGTCAGTTTCGTGAGTAGTAAACTTAGCTTCAACCTCAGAAACTTGAGCGCAAACTTCTTTTTGAATTTTTTTAGTAATTCCAGAAATGTATGACTCGTGAGTATCCAAGGATTTCTTTTCAGTCTCATTCAATTTTGTAGTCTCAGCATCAATCCGATTTTTTCGTTCTCTTCGAGCTAGAGAGACAGCCTCAGCCATATCTTCTTTGGCAGTTGCAATTGATTTTTCTGCTTCTTGTTCAGCAGTAAGTATTTCTTCAAAAGCGGTCATAAAAATAGAAAAACGTTGAAATTTTAATAAGTATCTTCTTCTAAGCGAGTATTGGCACGGCTCTCGTTTGGCCTGCATAATTAGATTTCGGAAAACCCCGTGCACCTATGCGATTGCATACTACTACTTTAACGTGGACAGTCAAGGGCACACCTTTGATAACAAAAGGAATCTACTCTTTGTCAAAGTAAATACGTAATGATGGACATGAAAACTCACTCTGTTTTGGTATAATATGCTCTATGAAATACTTAATACTTGTTATGTGTGGGTTTTTCTTGCTTGTTGCGATAAACTCTTTTTTGGGTGGAAATCCGCTTGGATAAAAACTTAATCGGACAAAATTACGAAAAAATGTCATGATGCTGCTTATGCAGAAGTATATTACCCTTGAAAAATTGGTTGGTGAGACACCTCTTTCTTGTGCCGAAGATTATCGGGCTAAACACCCAGAACTAGAAGGAGTGCCAATGGCGTACGCCGGTCGACTCGACCCGATGGCATCGGGCAAACTATTAATACTGCTTGGTGAAGAATGTAAACACCAAGAAAAATATCACAGTTTAGATAAAGAATATGAGTTCTCTGTACTGTTTGGCATTGAGTCTGATTCGCTAGACGTGTTAGGTAGACTAGGTACCTGCGCGTCAGCTGACTCTACCCATACTGATTCGGATAAGTCAGATCTTTCTCAAATTCTAGAATCTCTCACCGGCCCAATCGAACTCCCTTACCCCCGTTTTTCTGCAAAAACCGTTCAAGGCAAACCTTTGCATATGTGGACTCTGGAGGGTCGATTGGACGAAATCGAAATACCTACCAGAACCTCAACTATTTATTCAATAAATCAAATTAAGACCGAGACATTGCCTCGGACCGAAATCGCAAACCTGGCTCGTATAAAAATTGATACCATTCCGCCAGTTACGGAGTTGAGAAAAGCTCTCGGTAACGACTTCCGCCGCGTTGATGTTCGGGCTGACTGGGAACACATAGCCGCTAACGAATCACTGCCCGGCGAATACACCATTGCCACTTTTTCTTGTTTAGCTTCATCTGGTACTTATATGCGCACCCTAGCAAGTATCATTGCAAAAAAACTAGGCACCTGTGGCCTAGCTTGGAGTATTCATCGAAGCAAAGTTGGTGTGTACAATGCCCAACAAAACTCCTGGACTATTGAGTACTAACCTTTTATTTCTTTGACTTTTTCTAGGTACGCCTGCACAGCGAGAACAAATTCTGCATGACTCCAAACCAGCGGAGATGTAGACAATTGTTCTCGAGTGTTGGGATGCATCTGTTCGGCCAACATGCCTCCATTATTTGTGTGTGAGCTGGTCCATTCAAGAAGTTCTAGCGGATATTTCAAATCTTTTAAAGACCGTGCTTTTTCAATGTAGTAGCGAGCTATCCACAAGGTTGTAATAACCCACGGATTAGGACTTTCGGCATTTTGCATTCTGTAGTACGCGTCTCCTTCATACCGAACAAAACCTTTGCTATTTCCTTGCACCTGCAAATGTTCTTCTACGTTCTTTACCATCTCAGTAATACGTTCATCATCAACATCGAAAACTCGAAAAAGTAACAGCCCGTGCAAGCTACTGGTATCGAGAGTATTATCGTATTCTAAATCTCCATCTTTTGTATGTAAAACTTGTTTTACAAAAATACCCTTCTTTTCATCAAATAAAACTTTACCGATTGCATCTCGCATTCGCTCTGCAATAACCTGGTAAGTACGTGACCGTTCATCCTTTCCTAACAAGTTAGCAAACTTAGCAGCTGCCATTAAACCACCATAAACAGATGCTGTTGTGTAGGTTGAAGTTCCGTACTTCTCTTCCCACAAATCGAAGGACGCCTGAGGAAGGCCAGTAGTGGACTCGATGTACTCACACAAAAACCCTGCTGCAGGTTCAATAAAAGTGTTGTACATCGATTCTATGAACTCGATATCGTGATATTTTTCATAATGCTCCCAAAGCATGAAAATTACGACAGCCGTTTCGTCTTCCTGGATAGGAAGCCTCGGTTCACCATTGATTATCCATGGATGCCACGAACTTCCAAGTACTCCATCAGTGCGATACTTATGCATCAAGTATCCGCTTGGGTCCATCTTATCCGCTACAAATTCATAAAATCTACCAGCCACCTCGCGGTAACCAGTCTTGTCAAAGGCGTGAGCAATAAGAGCACCGTCCCTTGGCCAAACATAACTGTAGGTATCCCGACCGTGATGGAGCATGTCAGTATCACTAGAGGCGATGATACCTCCGCGGTTATCGGAATGAACCCGCATGACAATCAGCGAACGTTTATATAGAGCCTGGAGTTCACCGGGCAAAATAGAAAGGTCTGTCTGTTCTTTTTCAAGCCAAGCGTGCCAATATGCTTCGGTCGAAGCAATAAGTCTTTCTGGTTCTTCGGAAAGAACCAGCTCGTCTAGAGTATGGACCTCGGCAACTGACTCACCACAAGCAATCCAGTAGTACGCATCACAGGACGCTTTTCCACTAATTGAGAGAGTTAGACCAAGTACCGAATCAACCGAACCGTGTTCAATCGGGTTTCTTTCCAAAGCACCATCATTAGCATCTAGATATGTACCCTCTTTCCCTTCAATTCCAAATAAACCAATGTTGTACTCCTGGAAAGGCTGCTTTCCAGACACGGCATTGACGAGAATTGTAGCCTCCCCTTTGTAGTGAATAACGGCATTAACCCTAGGGTCGAAGAAACCAGTATCTCCTCGCATTGACTCGAACAGTCTAAATTGTTGCGCTAAAAAAAGCTTGACGGTACGTGTCTCACTCCGGTGGTTATGAACAGTGAAGTGACGTAAGAAAATATTTTTCTCATTATGGACAGCGTCTCGACTAGAAATCGCAATACCAAGTTTTAAATTTTCGGCAAACATCGAACCAATACACGTGTCTTCTTCTGGACTTATAGTCACA
The DNA here is from genome assembly GCA_047639355.1 of Minisyncoccia bacterium. GTDB lineage: Bacteria > Patescibacteriota > Minisyncoccia > Phycocordibacterales > UBA918 > OLB19. The sequence continues at coordinate 19,037 of JBLIOC010000015.1, forward strand.
CGCCAATCAGGATCATCAAGCCAAGAAATCTGTCCATCCACATAAACACCAATGCGATGCACGTAATTTCCACTAGCTCCACTTACATGGTTTGCTTCTCCGACATAAGGAAAGTACAAATCGCGGACCTGACCACGCGCATCGAGTCCGACGAGAAGATTTCCGTTGCCAATAGTAACTGATCGAGCCATAAAATTAATTGGTGTAAAACTTAAGGTGTCTTACCACAATTGTTTTCGCCGAAGTTGGTGTTTTAGCTTTCTCTAGATCTATAGCACATTTATTGTCAGACAAAACAACAGCTACCCAATTAGCGAAATCATTACGGGTGCCACTTGCGTGGTAGGAATACACATCCTTTTCCATATCATTGAGCGCATCGCGCAGAGCAGTCAAACTGTTTAAAATCTGACCGTTCTTCAGCCAGAAAGACGTTTGGTCATTAGCGTAGACGAGACCTTTCTTACTGGACGCTCTTTTTGTCGTGATCTTTCGAGCAGGGGTCTTCTTTATGACCTTTTTTACCGGTGTTTTTTTCAGCGTTTTCTTTACTGTAACTTTTTTGGTTGGTGTTTTTTTAACAACCTTCTTAGTGACTGTTTTTTTGACTGTTTTTTTTATTGACATAAACTTAAGAACTAATTTCCTCACGACGAGGCTTGTTAAAGAACGGTAATATATTTATAATTTTTTCCCACCAACGACGCGGTGTCAGAATAGGGTCCGGCGGGACTTCTTCAGAACTCTCTTTCTTTTCTAGAGAATCAGGAATCCCTGAATGATCTTCTTCACTTTCCTTCTCCAGATCAACCGAAACTTTCTGTTTTATAACTTCTTTGGCTTCACGTTCAGTCACAGCATGACTTACCCTTAATTGTAAATCACTTAGGGCATTCATGAAAGCAATATATGCATCATATGGTGATTGATAAGGACTGAAGTAAGCATGGACATCACCGTCATTAGACCACTTAGTACACATATAGTAAAAATGATCTGACGTCTGTAACTTACGCCACGTTTCAATAAGATCGCGTTTGCGTGTTTTCATCACAGCTTCTTCCATTCGATAAATAGCGGCTATAGCATCTCTCTGGATATCATTACCAGTCCAAGCAGTTAGGTCGCGATCAGTATCAGCCCAAGTAAGAACATCAGGCACATCATACTCACCAGTTGGTTCATAACTTTGTACTGTCTCTGTTGCTGTTTTGAAAGTTGTCTCGGGGTGACGAAGCACCATCTCGGGCATGGCCCTAAGAAAATCGAAGATGCCCGTGTCTTCCCACTGATGCTCACCAAAACTTTCATAGTCCATAAATAAGTTAACGGTTTCTCCGTCACCGTGGTGTGCATGAATCCAGTCAGCATAAGTATCAGCCTGGAGCGGATAATTTGCCCACTCTTTATTTCCAAAACGAAAAGCTACATCATCAGAGAGCTTATAATTCTTCAAAAGAACTTTTATCTTCTTGCAGCCCGGCGGTCGATACAAATAATTTGGACTTCGCCAGCCTAGATACTTATCCCATCCTTCAGCCATAATACCGAGATAACCGTTATCTTCACACCACTTAGCCAGGTCATTACGATACGATAATTCAGTATTACGGAAAACTCGGGGCTTTACTCCAAAGAGTTGTTTGATACGGCGCTCATGTTGTTTTACCTGCCGCTTAAACTCAGGCAATGAATAAAAGAATGCTAGTGAATGGTGATAGGTATCAGCCAAAATTTCTACTCTTCCTGTCGCAACTAATTCCTGGAAGGACTCAAGTACGTCTGGTGCATATGCTTCAAACTGGTCCAGTACAGTTCCAGAAAAAGAAAGGTTAAAACGAAACTCGGGATGGTGGTCAAGTAATTCTTTTAGTATTTTATTAGTGGGTCGGTATGATTTACTGGCTACTTTTTCTAAAATTCTTCTGTTATTTAAATCAGTTTCGCTGTTGTCATTAAAATACTCGGTATCGTTACCAATATCAAAAACTCGGTATTTTTTTACTCGATAAGGCTGATGTACGTGAAAATAAGGACAGACTGATAACATAACTAAGGTGTGACGTATTGTAACAAATTCTTATAAATCTGACAGACTTTTTGTGCAGCCTGCTTCCAAGACATGGTAAGCAACTGACACTTACCTTCTTTTACCATCTGTTGTCGAATAACAGGATAGCGCAAACTAGACAAAATCTGATTGGCCATTTCCTCAATGTCCCAAAAATCTACCTTTAGCACGTGAGTTAGAACCTCTGCCACCCCAGACTGTTTAGAGATAATAGAAGGTGTACCGTGTTGCAGTGCTTCAAGTGGGACCAGGCCAAATGGCTCAGATACTGAAGGCATAACCACCAAGTCAGCGCATTGGTACATCCGGTCACGATCGTCTTCCCAGAGAGCGCCTGCAAACAGCACATTCTCAGATAGGCCCATTGCTCCAACTTGTTCAATTACTTGAGTGCACATATCGCCCGAACCAGAAATCACAAATATAACATTTGGGTCCGAATCAACCACTAGTCTGGCAGCATTAACAAAATAGTCGACACCTTTTTGAATACTTATTCTCCCGTGATAGAGGACTATCTTTTTTCCTTGCCGCTTTAATTCTGTAAGAGCTGGAGGGAGACATTCAGGCTCGTCTGTATCACAACCATTGTGAACTACTTCAACCTTTTCTGAGGGAATATGATGTTTATTAACAACAATATTTTTAGTGTATCCGCTTACAGTTACTACCTTATCGGCGAAAGCAAAGCATTCTTGTTCAATTTTATAAATAGCAGGATCTACGTTTTCACCGGCAGCCTGATCAAAGGAGGTGGCGTGAACATGAAGTATCAGCGGTTTTCCACTGGCAATCTTGGCCGCTACACCAGCTAGATATGAAGTCCAGTCGTGAGCATGTATAACATCAAACTTCTCTTCCTGAGCAATCAGTGCTGCCTGTTTAGCAAAGCGATGAGCTTCTTCAAAAATTGTTCGCGACTGAATTATTGGATTACCCTCTTTGTCATGGCCAATAATAGTGTTAATAATTGTGTCTGCATGATGATATGGTCGAATAGAACTTTCTGTGTGAATTACTTTTACTAGTCGCTCGTGGTCAGCAAATAAAAAACGGGCATCGCCCATCGTATTTTGAGTTTTTGGTAAAACAAAAATCACCTCTACACCTTTTTGTAGAAGTTCCTTGGTTAGGCCATAGCAAGCAACGCCAAGACCACCGTTTTTAGCAGGTGGAAATTCCCAACCAAATGTTAGTACTCTCATGAAATAATATACTCACCTCGCACAATAATATTACACTTTCAGCGCTTAGCTACAGTAATAATAACACGAAAGGACACATCTCAAGAAAAAAAAGAGTGCATAAATGACCATTAAAACTACGTAGCTTGAAACATTGACGTTTAACCGTAATCTGGTATGCTAGCGCCACTATGTCACAAGATTTACTCATCAAAATGGTGTCCGCAGGAGACGAAAAGGGTGTCGGAAAAGGTCACGTATATTACACACGGTATAACAACAAGAACAAAAAAGACCCTAGTAAAAAGTACGAAACTACTAAATTCAACCCAGTAGCCCAAAAACACACCTTATATAAGCAGAAGAAATAACAAAATCGGCCGATGGCCGATTTTTTATTTGAGACTATATTTTACTTAGACTTAATGTCGACCAACAACAAGCGATTAGATTGCAAATTTATATGAGTACCTTACCGCCACTTTTATTTTGGTCTTTTACAATTTCCCCAAGCTGGCCAAACTATTCTGCTTAGAAGTTTCTAGTAAAACAGTTTTTGCCGCATCAACATTTTCAGACTTACCTCCCCAGGCTTTTAATACCGGCTCTTCGATAGCCCGTGAAAATGAGAACGTAATTGGCCATGGTTGGTTACCAAGTTTAGCGATAGCGTTGAGGTTTTGGGTAGACCTCTCTGGAGCTTGCCCGCCAGAAAGAAATACAATACCCGCACATTCGTGTGGAACGCTCATATGGAAAGTTCTAAGTGTGGCATTAGCAATTTCTTCAGGGGTTGATTCATCAGGGTGTACATCGCCAGCTAAAACCATGGACGATTTTAGAATAAGTCCAGAAAGGTCTACCCTGTATTCGATAAGGGTTTGAAAAAGAATCTGCAGAGTACGAGTAGTAACTAATTCAGCTTTTTGAATTGAGTGATCGCCAGCGTGAATTACTTCTGGTTCAACAATTGGTACAATACCAGCAGCTTGTGCAATCTGAGCATACCGAGCTAACATAACCGCATTCACTTTTATAGCCTCATCAGTTGGTGTCTCGTCTTCATCAATAGTTATCACTGCTCGCCACTTGGCAAACCGAGCTCCGAGGTCATAGTATTCAGCAAACCGTTCGGCCAGATTATCTAGCCCTTGAGTTACTACCTCACCCTTAAAGCCCTCAAGTACGCGATTTCCAAGATCAACTTTAATACCAGGAACAATTCCCTTGGCCGTCAACACATCTGCAAAAGGGGTGCCGTCGTCGGTAGCATTTTTAATCGACGAATCGAACATAATTACTCCAGACAAGTACTCCTCAATGCCTGGTGCTGTAAAAAGAATTTCACGGAAATCCTGGCGGTGTTCAGGTTTATTTGGCAGGTGCACCATCTCAAGACGCTTACCTGCAGTGCCGTCACTTTCATCAGCCGCAAGAATGCCTTTCCCTGAAGCAAGAAGTGCGGCGACGGTTTCGTATAACTTTGTATTCTTTTTCATATTACCCATAGTGTAGCAAAACACGACGCCGATGGCATCGGTCACCTGTGAGCAACTATGAACGAATCTTCCATCCACGCTTAAACATCTGAGTAACTAACGTCCCTAAAAAGATAACTAGCCCTATAATAACAAAAAATCCGATAGTAGTATTTGCCTCACTATAGCCAATCATGGTCCAGCGAATTCCGTCAGCAAAATAGAAGAAGGGGTTGAAGCGCGTGATAGTGGCCGCTAGTTCAGGTAGAAATGTAATTGAATAAAAGATACCTCCCAGATAGGTCAGCGGTGTAATCACAAAAGTATTTAGAACTTGAAGCTGCTCAAAATTATCAGCCCACAAAGCCACAATGATTCCCAACATCGCAAAAATTGCAGAGATGGCTGCTATATAAAATACAAAACCAATTGGATTAACAAGAGACACCGCTCCAAACAAAAATCCTGTTAGTAAAATTAGCGCAGCCACCATCAGCGCCCTAGCTACAGCACTACCAACGAAACCAATCAATATTTCAAAATAAGATAGTGGCGAAATAAGAATTTCTTCAATACTTCGACCAAACCTCATAAAGTAGAGTCCTGAGGAAGCGCTAGCAAATGAGGCATTAATAACCGAGAGCATAAGAATACCGGGAAATACAAAAGTAATGTACGGGACGCCGGCAAAGTCTTCGATTTTCGTTCCGATTACTGTTCCAAAAATAAATAAATACAGAGCAGCCGAAACCACTGGCGCGATTAACGTCTGAATCACTACCTGCATGGTTCGTTCTACTTCGCGACGAAGTAGAGTATAGAGTCCGATCCAATTAATCATATTGATACATTTATTAACTCTTACCACCATCATCCACTCTAGTAATCTCTAGATACCGCTCTTCAATACTCTTACCGTCTTTCATGAATTCTGTCTTTGTACCCTGTGCCACAATTTTTCCATGATTGATAATAGCGATGTCATTACATAAATACTGTATCTCTTCTAAATAATGTGAAGTGAGAATGATAGTTTTACCACTTTCATTCATCTCCTTTAAATATTGCCAAAGTTCGCGACGTTGCTCGACATCAACTCCAGCTGTCGGCTCATCAAGGATTAATAAGTCCGGTGTATGAACAAGCGCTCGCCCTAAAAGTGCGCGACGTTTCAGTCCACCAGAGAGTTTCATAAAATCCACATCACGGTGTTTTTCTAAATGAAATCTTTTTATTAGCGTTTCAATCCGCTCATGACGAACCGCTTTGGGAATACCGTAGTAACCACCCATATAATCCATTAGTTGCCATGGTGAGTTAAAAATATTTACATTTGGCTCCTGAGGCGAAAGACCTACCTTTGTCCGCGCGAGCTTATATTCTTTTACGACATCAGTCCCATCAATCAATATCTCGCCCGAAGTTGGTTGTGTAATACCGGTCACAGAATGGATTAGGGTACTTTTTCCTGCTCCGTTCGGACCGAGTAATCCAAAAAAACTACCTCTCTGTACACTGAGTGAGATATTATCAACCGCCGTCATAGCAGAATCGCCAGAGCCATAAATTTTTACCAGGTTGCTGATTTCAAGAATTGGAGACTGTGACATGCGTGACAGTATAGCAAATTAAAATCCATCCGTTACACTTCTCATTTCGGAAATAAAAAAAGCCGACACATAAACGTGCGCGGCTATTGGTCAAACAGAAAACATCTCACTTAGTTTTCTTTTTCCGAGAGTTTTTTACAACCTGCAACTGCAACTGCAACTCTTCACGAACAAGCTCGATAATTGTCAGAATAAATAATTGATATTTTTCTGGCAATAATGCTTTTTTGTCTTTAGGTGATATTATGGTCCATTCTGGATAATCTTCTATGGATATACTGAGTCTTTTTGCAACCTCATAAAGGACATCAATGTCAAACGTACCAATATATAACAAATCTTTCCAGAGATTACTAAATACTTCAACAGTTAGACAGTTTTTTGTTTCAGCCCTATCCAAAGCTGATAGAGTTAATAACTCACACAGGCGAAGATTGTAACTAAGAGCAGTCTGCTTGGACCAAGTACATGTATGTGAAATTTTGGCCGCCGGTTTACTTATATCTGTTTCCGTTCTCAAATTGCTCATTTTCCGTATCCTCTTTTAGATTCTTAGATTATTGACGAAGTACTTACTGAGTTGTACAATAAATGGGATTATATGAAAAGTCAAGAGATGGAGTGGTTATTAAAGGAGAAATACAGCGGCGAAAAAAGCGTAGCTTTTTTCGCCGACTGTAAGCGACTAGCTCTTGGCGAACCTCTCGCCTACCTAATTGGCTGGGTTTCTTTTTTGGACTGCAAAATATGGCTTGATTCACGACCGCTTATTCCCCGCCCAGAAACTGAATTTTGGGCTGAAGAGGCTATTAAAGTTATTAAGGGAGGAGCAACTATGTCGCTTGGCTTTGGTACTAAACCTCTTCATGTCCTCGACCTCTGCGCCGGCAGCGGTTGTATCGGTGCGGCTGTGGCAAAAGCTATTCCGGAGGCATACGTTGATTTCTCTGAAATCGACGAACATCACCTTCCAACCATCAAAAAAAATATTCAAGAAAATAATATAACAAAAGAACGTAGTGTAGTCACTCACGCTGACCTGTTCAATGAGTCCACAAACACCTATGATTTCATTCTTTCCAATCCTCCTTATATAGACGAAGCTCTAGAACGTACTGAAAAATCCGTAAAAGAATACGAACCGTACGTAGCACTTTTTGGTGGCACAGAAGGAATGGAGATTATCACAAAAATTATCGAACTGGCACCGAACCACCTCAACCACGGCGGTCAACTTTGGATTGAGCACGAGCCAGAACAGTCTGAAGCAATAAAAAACTTATCGGGATATCATTCTTTTTCTGCCGCTACACACAAAGACCAATATGGTGTCGAACGTTACTCAATCTTAGTGCTACAATAATTTTACTGTGACGGATTTCAATCAACTAAACTCATTCGATTTATCTATCAACTCTATAGTGATGCTTGCTTTTTATTTTACCATCGGTATTTACACTATCTTCAGCGCCATCTTGTACTACCATTGGAAAAACTACACTACCGACAACAAGGTCTTCGGCCTTACTCTCATCTTGTATTTTGTTAGCAC